>CAYSON010000552.1:0-2284 GCA_964432635.1 uncultured Desulfopila sp. | reverse complement strand
TATCACCCGACCCGGTTATGATCTTGAGCGTTTGATTGGTGTAGTCAACGATTTTCAAAACAGATGGGGGGTGCAGGTCTACCTTGAGCCGGGGGAGGCAGTGGCACTCAACTGCGGCTATCTGGTGAGCACGGTGCTCGACATCGCCCCCGCTGATATGGATACCGCCATCCTTGATTGTTCGGTGCCGGCCCACATGCCCGATGTCCTGGAGATGCCCTACCGGCCGGTGCTGATAAGCGCCGGGGAGGAGGGGGAGAAAAGTTGTGACTACCGCCTCGGCGGCCTGTCCTGCCTGGCCGGGGATGTGGTCGGCGTCTATTCTTTTGACAAGCCGCTTCGGGTCGGTGATCGGCTCGTCTTCAGCGACATGGCCATCTACACCATGGTCAAGAACACCACCTTTAATGGAGTACGCTTGCCGGCCATCTTTCTCTACGAGCCCCTGGTGGACAGCTATGAATGCGTCCGTACCTTCGGCTACCAAGATTTTAAAAGTCGCTTGTCGTAAAGCTGAGTTGAGCAGCTTGTCTGCTCAGACGGGGAGTATGAGGGGAAAATGGAGAGTCCTGGTTTCTTACAGTCGGAGATGGAGGGAAGGGCGCAGGTCAACCCTCTCTTTACCGTCATACCGGTGCCGTTTGAAGAAAGTGTTTCCTATGCCGGGGGTACCGCCGCAGGGCCGCAGGCGATCCTTTCTGCCTCGCAGCAGCTGGAGACCTGGGATGGTCTGTGCGAACCGCTGGACTGGGGCATCGCTACCACGCCTGGGGTGGATTGTTCTGGCGAGGTGGAACAGGTCCTCAGCCGTACCGAGGAGGCGGTTTCGCGCGCGGTCGCTGGTGGGTCGCTGCCGGTGGTCCTTGGCGGCGAGCACACCGTCAGCCTGGCCCCGATTCGCGTCCTGGCCAGGAGCTGTGGCGAACCGATCGGCGTCGTGCAGATTGATGCCCATGCCGACCTGCGCGCAAGTTTTGAGGGCTCGCCCTTCAGCCATGCCTGTGTCATGCGTCGGGCCATCGAGGAGTGTGGCTGCGCCCTGATGCAGTTCGGGGTGCGCGCCCTCTGTCGCGAGGAGGTGGCCTACCGCGAAGAGCGACGGGTGCAGCATCTCGACGCGCGGATGCTGCCAAAGGTTGACCTCGACAGTTTTGCCTTGCCGGGGAGCTTTCCCAAGAATATCTATCTCTCCATCGACGTCGACGGTCTCGACCCATCGGTGATACGCGCCACCGGCACCCCGGTGCCCGGCGGCCCCCTGTGGCACCAGACCCTGATTTTTATCGAGCGCGTCCTGGTCGGTCGTCGCCTGCTTGGTTTCGACGTGGTCGAGTTGGCCCCACAAACGGGCGATCACGCCTCCGACTTCGCCACGGCGCAACTGGTGTACAGCGTCATGGGCATGGTCGGCCGTCAGCTTCAGAGGTGACAGCTCCCCAGACGAAAATTTCGTACCCCTTTGCGATTCCCCGTTGAAAACGACAAAAGGCTGCGCAATCAGAGGAGCAGGAACTCCTTGAACTCGCCGCGCATGCAGTGGTTGGAGGCCATGGCCGAGGAGTAGGCACCGGCGTTGATCAGGGCCAGGGTCATGCCCTCCTGGAGCGGTGGCATATCGATGCCGGCATACCAGATGTCGAGGGCCGCGGGGATGCTGCCGCCGACGGGGACGCGCCGACCCTCCCCGGGGGGGATCCGCGCCGGCCGGGGCCGAAAGGGCAAACCGTAGACCGCCGGTTCGACCGCCAGGTTGAAGCCGGCGTCGACCCCGACGAAGACCGTTTCCAGCTTTTTCTCCACGGTATTGGCGGTGAGCAGCAGGATGCCGCAATCCTTGGCGATGTAATCTCCCGGCTCGATCTCCACCCGCTGCTTGCGCCCCTGAAAATGGCTGGCGAGGACGGCTGCCCAGCGATGTAGATCGAGGGGCTCGTCCTCGGCGATATGCGGCACGCCCAAACCGCCGCCGACGTTGACGATCTCCACCGAATCGAGTTGATCGACGAACCACATGCAGCTGTCGATGATCGCGTCCCAGAGCTCAAGCTGGGGAGTGAGGTAGCCGCAACCGGTATGGAAGTGGATTTTTTTGATGCGCAGCCCATACTGGTTAGCGACGGCAATCGCCTCGCTGAACTGCTCGCGGTAGACGCCGAACTTGGTGGTGTTGGCGCCGCTATAGCGCAGTTTGTCGTTTTGGGCGCGGCTGATGCCGAGAGCCGGGTTGATGCGGATGCCGATATCGCGGCCGGGGCCGAGCTCGCCCCAGCGGCGGATGATGCTC
>CAYSON010000551.1:0-2284 GCA_964432635.1 uncultured Desulfopila sp. | reverse complement strand
AGGAACAGGTCGACCCGCGGGAACTTCTCGACCGTTTCGGCCTGCCACTGGTGGTCAAACCGGTCCATGAGGGGTCGAGCCTTGGGCTGAGCCTGGTGAGGACGGAGGAACAGCTGGTGGAGGGGATCAGGCGTGCCCTTGATCACGATACCGAGGTCATGGTGGAAAAATATGTCAAGGGCCGTGAGCTCACCGTCGGCGTGTTCGGTAACCGCGATTTGACCGCCTTGCCGGTGATCGAAATTGTTCCCGGACCGGGCTACGACTTCTTCGATTATGAGGCCAAGTACCAGGCCGGGGCAACCAGCGAGATCTGTCCGGCGGATATCGGCGAAGAGGCCACCGCGAAGGCCCAGGCCTTTGGGTTGGCCGCCCATCGCGCCCTGCGTCTGCGCGGCTATTCGCGCACCGACATGATTCTTGCTCCGACCGGAGACATCGTTCTTCTTGAGACCAATACCATCCCGGGCATGACCGCCACCAGTCTCATGCCCCAGGCGGCGGCGGTTCATGGGCTGCCCTTTCCCCAGTTTTTGGAAACCTTGATACACCTGGGGCTGGAGGGACGAAGCCCCTCCCGGCATCAATAGATGATGCGCTCGGGGCAGTTGAAGACGTTGAGTCGATCCGGCTTGGCGTAGGCCACCAGGGTGGCCCCGGAACGGCGAGCGATGGCCAGGCCGAGCGAGGAGGGGGCGGTGCGCGACATGATGATGGGGATGCCGATGCGAGCGCATTTGAGCACCATGTCCGAGGTGAGGCGACCGGTGGTATAGATGGCCGAGCGGGCGCTGGCCCGCCGCAGGAGGATTGAGCCGAGCACCTTGTCGACGGCGTTGTGGCGTCCGACGTCTTCAAAAAAGACCTGCAATTGACCGTCTTGCCACAGGCCGCAGCCGTGCACGCAATGGGTCTGCGGCCCCAGCGGCGAGCTCTGCAGGGCCTGCCGGATAAAGTCGGCGATCTCCGGGAAGGTGATGGTGCACTCCTGCAGGGGATCGAAGGCCCCTTCGAGCATCTCCTTGGAGATTCTGCCGGTGCCGCCGCAACCGGAGGTGATGATCACCTCCTTTGGTTTTTCCTGGTCGACGTCGGCATAGACGGCGATGCGTCCTTCCGGGCAGACCACGATTTCCCTGATCTCCTCCGGCCGCTTGATGTAGCCTTGGCCAAAAAGGAAACCGGCAGCGAATTCCTCAAGACCAATGGGCAAGACCATCGAGCTGCCGATGGTCTCGTCGTTGAGGGCGATGCTGTACGGGGTTTCGATGGCGATGTGTTCTTCGGCCTCGACCGCACCCTCCGGGGTGATGATGGTGGTGGTCTGGCTGATGGTGAGGGCGGTGCTGCGTGGTGTTTCAGAGGTCATTGCAGTTTGTGGCGAGAAACGTTACGGTGCGGTTTGTGTCGGCGGCGTCCTGCCTCAGGGGCAGGTGCGGTCGCTGGGGCACATAGCGAGGTTTTGAGTCCCCTGTTATATCAGGTTCCTTGAAGGGGCTCAACAAGGAAGTCCGGTTACAGTGAGGAACCGAGGAAGAAGAGGATGTTCGCTAGTCGCTTTTGCCTCATGGTGTTGATGCTTGGCTTTCTGGGGACGCCATCTCCGGCGTTGGCCGAGACGGCGCCACCCCTCTGGCTCGGTCAGTCGGCGGTTCTCAGCGGCCCCGCCCAGAACCTTGGGCTGGAGATGCGTGCCGGATTGTTGGCCGCTTTCTCCCTGATCAACGATCAGGGAGGCATCAAGGGACGAGAGGTGGTGCTGATCAGTCGCGACGACGGCTACGAGCCGGACAAGGCGGTGCGCAACACCAAGGCGTTGATCAACGAGGACAAAGTCTTCGCCCTGATTGGGGCAGTCGGCACTCCCACCGCCAAGGCGGTGATACCGCTCATCAATGAGGAAAGGATTCCCTTCTTCGGGCCCTTTACCGGCGCCGAGATTCTCCGCACCCCTTTCCAACCCTACATCATCAACGTCCGCGCCAGCTACTACCAGGAACTGGAGAAACTCGCCTCCTTTCTTGTCGAGGCCAAGAAGTATAAACGCATTGCTTGCTTTTACCAGAACGACAGTTACGGCTACGACGGCCTGCGCGGTATTGAGATCGCCTTGGCCAAGCGCGGCATGACCCTGGTGTCCCAGGGCAGTTACGAGCGTAACACAGTGGCGGTGATGGGGGCCCTGCAGGATATCTACGAGGCCAAACCGGAGGTGGTGGTGATGATCGGCGCCTACGCTGCCTGCGCCGAATTCATCAAACTAAGCAAGATCAAGGTAGGCGGC
>CAYSON010000550.1:0-2290 GCA_964432635.1 uncultured Desulfopila sp. | reverse complement strand
TCTTCTTTCTCATGGGGGCCATGACCATCGTCGAGGTGGTTGATGCCCACAATGGTTTCAATGTTGTCACCTCACGCATCAAAGCCACCAAGATCACCTCGCTACTCTGGCTGGTCGGCTTCGTTACCTTCTTCCTCAGCGCCGTCCTCGACAATCTGACCACCACCATCGTCATGATCTCGCTGATGAAGAAGCTCCTCGACAATCATGATGACCGACTGTTCTTCGCCGGCATCATCGTCGTCGCCGCCAATGCCGGCGGGGCCTGGTCGCCGATCGGCGACGTCACCACCACCATGCTGTGGATCGGTGGCCAGATCACCACCATGGCCATCATCAAAGGCGTCTTTCTCGCCTCCCTGGCCTGCCTGGTGGTGCCGCTGATTTTCCTTACCTTTACCCTGCGCGGCAAGCTGGTGGTGGCACCGAAGAGTTGCGGCAGGGGCGGCGGCCATGGCGTTGAAACCTCCAGTTTCGAGCAAAATCTGATGTTCTGCATGGGCATCGGAACCCTTATCGCCGTACCGATCTTCAAAACCATCACCCATCTGCCGCCCTTTATGGGCATCCTCTTCGGCCTTGGCATCATCTGGCTGGTTGGCAATATCTTGCACCGCGACACCAGCGAGGAAAAGAAAAGGTATCTGCGCCTGGCGACTGCCCTGGGCCGCATCGACATGGCCAGCGTCGTCTTCTTTATCGGCATCCTGCTCGCTGTGGCCACCCTCGAGCATACCCATATTCTCACTGCTATCGCCGGATGGCTTGATAAGGCGGTGGGCAACCAGGCAATCATCGTCATTCTCATCGGCCTGCTCAGCGCCATTGTCGATAACGTGCCGCTGGTGGCCGCCTCGATGGGCATGTACGACTTGGCCACCTTTCCCACCGACCACTTCCTCTGGGAGTTCATGGCCTATTGCGCCGGGACCGGCGGCTCGATCCTGGTCATCGGTTCGGCCGCCGGTGTTGCCGCCATGGGCTTGGAGAAGATCCATTTCTTCTGGTACGCCAAAAAAATCGGGCCCTTAGCCGCCCTTGGCTACTTTGCCGGAGTTATCGTCTATATCGTTCAGTACAAGCTCATGCATTGAGCGTATCGCTGTCCGGCAAAGCCCGGGCTGCCTCGGCCGATTTGGCTTGGCAGCCCGGCGCCTCCGGCAAATGCAGACACCAGGAAATCCGTGCGGACACCAGAAGACGGTATCGACACCCCCTGACGGCGTGCTCAACGCCTAGGTGGAACACCAAACTGCCTCCGCCGCCATCTGTTAGTAAAAACTTTTCCTCTTCCTGCCAAACACCGCCGAAATCATCGCCGCCCCACCACCATCCTCCTTACGACCCACGTCCCATCCAAGCTGATTACCTCTTTCTCCCCTCGCCGCCACTGTCTTGCACTTTGCAAGATTACCTTGCAAGCGCCTTAAATTTTGCAATCAACAACGACGTGTTCATTTTTTTTATACAATAATATCAATTAAGTAAAATGCCTTCACAACTGGCGCGATTGTTGCGACGGTCCCATACTCAACAGACTCGGGCATTGGGGCGGCAGATAGCATCGCGGCGTCCCCAGGTGTCTGAAAAAAAAGATTCCGAAAAAAAGTACTCTTGCGGCCTTGTCGCATCGAACATGGCGAAGCGTATGGAGGATCGTGCTGAAAAATACGCCATGCAATATGGCAAGCGATAGTTGTCAACCCTTTATCACCAACTACCCAAAAGGAGGAATATGAGCATCTTGCAACGTCTGACACGACAGCACATCACCTGGGGAGTAGCCGCCCTACTGCTGGTCTTCGCCCCGGCCCTGGCTTTTGGTAGCGGCGTCCATGGCGGCGTGGTCGACCCCAATGTCCCGACCCTCCTCGGTATACGGGTCGAATTCATCCTTTTTGCCCTGGTTCTCTTGGGTGTGGCCCTTTTTCACCACCAGACCTTCTACGTGGCGGTGACTGGCCTGGTGGTCATTACCCTGTTCAAGCTCTTTTTCGACGGCGGCTTTAACCTGACCGAGCATTATTTCGGACAATTGCCGCTGCTCGACCAACTCATCGACAAGCACCAGCGCCAAGGCGAGTGGCCGGTCATCCTCAACCTCCTCGGCCTGCTGCTCGGCTTCGGCATCCTCGCCAAGATTTTCGAGGAATGCGGTTTCCCCGAGAAGCTCCCCAAATACCTGCCGTCCGGATGGATGGGGCCGGCGGTGCTGTTGATCTTCGTTGCCATCCTTTCATCCTCTCTTGACAACATCGCCGCCGCCCTGATCGGCGGCACCATCGCCCTG
>CAYSON010000549.1:0-2294 GCA_964432635.1 uncultured Desulfopila sp. | reverse complement strand
ACCGACGACGAGCGTATTTACCAGGCCGCCGAGCAGCTGGCGGTGCCGGTGGTGATGACCCGCAGCGATCACCCCAGCGGCTCGGACCGCATCATGGAGGCGGCACAATTGGTCGGCATCGAGGACGAGGCGGTGGTGGTCAATATCCAAGGTGATGAACCGGCCCTTGATCCGGAGATGCTGCACCGCCTGGTGGAACCCTTCGCCGACGAGGCGGTTCGCGTCACCACCCTGGCCCGCATCATCGACGCCAAAGAAGCGGAGAACCCCGACCGGGTCAAGGTCGTCCGCGCCGAGGGCGGCAATGCCCTCTACTTCTCCCGCGCCAAGATCCCCTATCTTCGCGACGACGCCTCGGGCGACGCCCACTATCTCCTCCATATCGGCATTTACGCCTACCGCTTGACCGCCTTGCGCACCTTCACCCAGCTGCCCCCCAGCCCGCTGGAAAAGATCGAAAAACTCGAACAGTTGCGGCTGCTCGAAACAGGCATCCCCATTCATGTGGTGCTCAGCGATTATCAGGGCTTCGGAGTCGACCGACCGGAAGACCTGCCACTCATCCTGCAACGGTTGCAAAACCGATAACGGCCATCGATTTTTTTTCACCGCCTCCTTGCTTTTTTCCCAGGCTGATGATGTAATTCAAACAAGGGGGAAAAGGCTAGTGGTTTGGCATGCTCCAGTGCCGATCCGCCCTTTCGTCGCCGGCCACCAGGCACCTGTCGACATGGGTTTTTCGTTTACTCCCCGCAGGTAGCCCACACCTTTATCTCAGCCATGGCCGCGACCCAATACCTTCCGGGAGGTCTGCCATGAAACTGACCATCAGCAAAAAAATCCTTGTCGCCACCCTGCCGTTTTTTCTCCTTTTTGGCTTGGTCAGCCTGTTTTTCAGCCTTTCGGCCATAGAAAAACAGGGCAGGCAGAGCCTGGCCCAGATCGGAGAAACCCTCAACAACGAAAAAAGGGAAAAACTCACCGATCTGGTGCGTAACACCTTCGAGATTCTCGCCGCCCAATACAAGGCGGCCCACGACGCAACGCTCATCGCCAAGACCTACGAAAACGAATTGCAATCGGTGGTCAACCTCGCCTTCTCCTCCATCCAGGCCATCTATGACCAGCCCGGCGAGAGCGAGGAGACCAAAAAGAGTCAGGCGATGAAGGTGGTCAAGGCGATGCGCTACGCCGGCGACAACTACCTGTGGATCAACGACATGAAGCCGACCATGGTCATGCATCCGATGCGGCCGGACTTGGATGGCAAAGACCTCTCCGACAACAAGGACCCCAAGGGCAAGTTCCTGTTCAAAGAGTTTGTCAAAGTCTGCGAGAAGGACGGCCAGGGCTTCGTCGACTATTTGTGGCCCAAACCGGGCAAAAGCGAGCCGGTGGCCAAGCTCTCCTTTGTCAAGCTGTTCAAGCCCTGGAATTGGGTGATCGGCACCGGCGTTTACCTGGAGACGGCGGAGAAACACTTTCAGGAGGAGGCCAAGCGGCAGGTCGGCAACCTGCGCTTCGGAGCCGACGGCAAGGACTATTTTTTCATCCTCGACACCCAGGCGCGCATCATTATGCACCCGATCAACCCGAAACTCGACGGCACCGATCAAAGCAACTTCAAAGACCCCCAGGGCAAGGCGCTTTTTGCCGAGATGGTCAAGGTGGCCCGCGATCAGGGGCAAGGGTTCGTCGATTATATGTGGCCAAAACCGGGGGCCAGCGAGCCGTTACCAAAACTGAGCTATGTGCAACTGTTCAAGGAATGGGGATGGATTGTCGGCACCGGCGTCTATGTCGATGATATCGAAAAGGCCATGGACAAGGAGAGAACGAGCATGCAACAGATGCTCAACCAGCAGAAATGGGTGATCAGCGTGGTGGTGGCGATCATGGTGCTTTGTATCGGCGGATTGCTCATCCTCCTCGCCTCCCGCATCGCCAAACCAATTCGCACCAGTGGCGCCTTCTTCCATGACCTCTCAGAGGGCGAGGGCGACCTCACCGCCCGGCTGGCCGTTGCCAGTCGAGACGAGCTCGGCGAGATGGCCACCTCCTTCAATACCTTTGCCGATAAGCTGCAGTCGATGATCGGCTTTATCGCCCAGCAATCGGTGGAAATCAACACCTCCACGTTGCCCTGTTGCGCGGCAAGTTTTAGGGTCTGGTGCGCCGGACCCGCGGGAATGGCGAAGTCCGCCGGTTCGGCCGCGGCGCAAAAACACCCCAGCACCGCGTACAGCAGCACGAGGAGCGGCAGCCGGAATGGGGGCGCGCGACGCCTGAACAAC
>CAYSON010000548.1:0-2304 GCA_964432635.1 uncultured Desulfopila sp. | reverse complement strand
TTTTCGCCGTCGGTGGCCAGACGGATGCGGTACTCGGCATTGAGTGACTCCCCGAGCACTTTGATGTTGGCAGGAATATCGTCGACGATGAGTATCGAGCTCTTGTGCATATCATTCATGGGGGCCTTACTTGATCATCTGTTCGAGGGAGATGGCCAGACGGATCAGGCCCTGGGCGGCGCTATCGAAGTTGAAGTCGGCCATGTCCCGGTCAAGGGCGGCGATTTCCTGCGCGAACCGTTGCGGGTCAAGGCAGGCTCTGAGTTTTTCCCAACAATCTTCTGCGTCGAGATCACCGTCCTCGATCATCGGCGCCAGCCGGTTCAATTGGGCCTTGGCCTCCTCCACGTCGGTCGTGGTTACTTTGTGGCTGGGAACCGGCGCTTGGCGGAGTATCGCCACAACTTCCACCAGCCTGCGGGTCTCCCTCTCCAGGTGGTTCAGTCGGTTGCGGCAACGGTCGTCGTTGAGGCCCAGTCGCAGCTGGTCCTCTAATTGTTTGGCGGCAGAGAACAAGGCCTGGACGGAAAGATTGCCGGCCATTCCCTTGATGTTGTGAACGGTCTGCTGTGCCGTGCGCAGATCCCCCATGGTCATGGCACCGACCAGGGTGGAGGTGAGGTCTGTTGCCTGCTCGGCAAACTTCTGCAACAGCTCACGATAGAGTCTGTCGTTGCCGTCGAGCCGGTTCAGCCCTCCCGCCACGTCGATGCCGTCGAGGGTGGCCGGAAAACTCGACGTGCCATTGCCAGGTTTGGCACGATGCGTGGTGAGAAGCGGCTTGTCGTCTGTTGCCTGAGCAGGCAGCAGCCATTTCTCCAGTGTGGCAAAGAGGTTGACGGTATCGATCGGTTTGGTCACATAATCGCTCATGCCGGCTGAGAGACATTTCTCCCGGTCGCCCTTCATGGCATGGGCAGTCATGGCGATGATCGGCAAGGGGGGGTGAGAGAGCTTCCCTTCCTCTTTGCGGATTGCAAGGCTTGCCTGGTAGCCGTCCATCTCCGGCATCTGGATGTCCATAAGGACCGCATCGTAGCCTTTGGCAAATACTGCCTGCACTGCCTCTCGGCCATTGTCGGCGGTTTCCACCACCAGACCCTCTCCGGAGAGGATGGCCAAGGCCAGGGCGCGGTTGACCGGGTTATCCTCGACCAACAGCACCCGTTTTCCAGCCAAACCCGGGTTCCCCGGTGTTGCTGGCGGTGGTGGCTCTGGCTTCTCGGGCACGTGTTCGATCTCCTTTTCGCCCATAACCTTGATAATGGCATCGAAGAGCAGCGACTGCTTGATCGGTTTGGTGAGAAAGGTTTCAACTCCGACCGCCTTGGCCTCGGCGAGCAGCTCCTCGCCGTCATAGGCGGTCATCATGATCATCGGCACTCCGCTCAGACGTTGATCCTCTTTGAGGCGGGCCACGGTTTGGCAACCGTTGAGGCCGGGCATCCTCCAATCCATGAGAACCACATCGAAGGGGTGAGGGGCGCGGCTGTTGGCCAGCAGCTGCAGGGCCTCCTCACCGGAATAGGCGCTGGTCATCCGCAGGGAAAAGGAGGCGAGGACTTGGCCGATGATCTCGTGCAAGGTGCGGTTGTCGTCGATCACCAGAACCTCGAGCCCGGAGATGTTGTAGCGCGGTGGCGGTTTCTCGGTTCGGGCGCCTTGCTCGGCCCGGGCGAATTCGACGGTGAAAAAGAAGGTCGAGCCCCGCCCCGACTGACTCTCCACCCACATCTCTCCTCCCATGATCTCGACGAGGTTTTTGCAGATCGGCAGGCCGAGGCCGGTGCCCCCATATTTCCGGGTGGTCGAGCCGTCGGCCTGGGCGAACGATTCGAACAGGCTGGCCCGCTGCTCCTTGGTGATACCAATTGCGCGGTCGGCCACTGAGAACTGAACATAGATTGTCTCGGTGTCGGCCCTGAGCAGCTTGACCTGGATCGCCACCTCACCCTCCTCGGTGAATTTGATGGCGTTGCCCACCAGGTTGATGAGGATCTGGCGCAGGCGCAGGGGGTCACCCTTGACGTGGGTGGACATCTCCGGGCTGACGGTGAGCAGCAACTCCAGGCCCTTTTCCGCGGCCCTTCCGGAAAACATGTCGAGCAGGCCGTCGAGGACGTCGAAGAGGCGAAAGTCGGTCCGCTCCAGCACCAGCTTGCCGGCCTCGATCTTGGAGAAGTCAAGAATGTCGTTGATGATTCTGAGCAGGGCGAGGCTGGACTCACGGATGGTGTCGAGATAGTTGTGCTGCTTGTCGCTCAGGTCGGTTTTCAGAGCCAGTTCGGCGTACCCGATGATGGC
>CAYSON010000547.1:0-2304 GCA_964432635.1 uncultured Desulfopila sp. | reverse complement strand
CATTGCCCACGGCCGACCAAGATCGGCTTCACGGCGAAGTGGCCCGGCTGCTTGACGAAGGCCGGGCATTTTTCGGGCGGGGTGGTGCCATGGTGCAGGTAGCCGCAGTTGAGGCAGCGCCACACCACCACCTCCTGCCGCTGGAGCAACCGGCCTGACGCCAACTGCTCAGCCAGTCCACGGAACATCACCTGATGATGGGCTTCGGCAACGTTGATGGCGTGGAAGGTGTCCGCCGCCCGGGGAAAGCCTTCTTCCTCGGCCACCTTGGCGAAGACACCGTACATTTCGTCGTGGACGAAGCGTTCGAGGTCGGCAGCCGCCACCAGATTGGCGTGACTGTCCTTGATCACCCCGGCGGGGAAGAGGCCGGAGATGGTCAGATGGCCGCCGTTGAAGAACTTGAAGAAGCGCAGGGCATGCTGATATTCCTGCTCGGCGGTTTCGTCGAACACCCGGGCGATCTCGATGAGGTCTTCGCTTCTCGCCTGCTCGGCAAAAAAATTGTAGCGGGTTCGTGCCTGGGCTTCGGCGGAATAGGAGAGCAGCAGGTTGTGGGCGGTTCTGCTGTCGCGGAATCCGGCCATCCGCTATTCCTCGATGGTGATGGCGTTGGCGCCGCACTCGGCAGCGGCTTTGCGGACGATTCCCTCGAGGTGCTTGGGAATTTCATCGAATTTGACGATCGACAACAATTGTTCCTCGTCATACTCGAAGACCTCGGCACAGAGTTTGTTGCAGTTGCGATCGCCCATGCATAGTTTGGTGATAGTCGCTTTCATTGCATTCTCCTCGTAAGGTTAAAGGAAATGTTATTGTCCCTGGCGGGAAGGCGGTTAGCCGTCCGCTCAGGGTATAGATCGCCAAGTGTTGGCCGTTAATCAAGATCGTTGGATAGCTTCGGTACCGTGTAGGGCAGTTGCCAATATTCCAAAACTTTTCCGGTTTTTTCCCAGCCGTTGTCAAGCAGCAGGCGGGAGAAGTTGAAACCGATACCGACATAGGTGGAGCGGATATCCTCCTCATCGTCCTCGCCGTAGCCGCGACTATAATAGCCGGCGTGGAACTCGACGAATTTCATGAAGTTGTCCTTGAAAACATCGAAGCCATCGAGCTTCAAGACCACTGAATAATAGTGGTTGGAATAATCGTCGAAGATACCATTAACCTCATTCTCGAAGACGTATTCGACACGAAAGTCGATCTTGCGGTCGAGTTCCGGGTTGTGTTCCATCACCACACTGGCGAGGGCGCCAACGGTGTTGGCGATCAGGTCTTCAGAGGAAAACCCCTGGGTCTTGCTGGTGCCGTCACCAACTTCCATAATTGCCTGCACTGTCCAGGCGGAGAGAGCGGCATAGGTGTTGGCCTTTTCAGAGGGGTATCCCCAGCTTTTGTAGAGCGCGGTGAGGGCGTCGGCAAAGGCGTAGGTCGACCAGAAATGGCCAACCTTGTCGGCTCCGCCGTATTTTGAATCTTGCTCGAACCATCCCTCGTCTGCAGTATTCCACCCTTCCGAACCATAGTCCCACTCGATCAGACCCCAAATCCCGATCAGGGCGGCGGCGGTCAGATTGGTATAGAGCAGCTTGTTTTCCTTGGGTTGGCTCGACCACCAGCCTTCTTCCTCGTATGGTGCGCCGGGTGTTGGCGAAGCGGCAACTTCGATTGCGGGATCCGCGACGGTCTGGGCCAGCACAGGGGCGACGGTGGGCGGAACGAGAGTGAGCAGAGCCAGAGTGCTGGTCGAGAGGAGCAGGGTTCGAGTCATGGCGAGGTTGGCAGGTTAAGTGGTGGGGTGAGAGGCGAGGCTGGAGGTTGGGGCGCCTCTGTCTCGCCAGCGAAAGTTTATGACATAACGCCGCAGTGATACTATAGTTGGCAAGTTTTCGTCAAGCTTTGCTTGCAGCGTCAAGCAGCGGAAGTTGCCGGTTTCGGCGAGATTCGTTGGTGGTGTGGAGGATGAGAAATGGGGATAGTCATGAATGTCATGGAAGTTTTTAAAGTTCTTGAAAAAAGTAACTGCCGTCTCTGTGGCGAAAAAACCTGCCTGGCCTTTGCCGGGGCGGTGTATACCGGAAAACGACGGATAAGTGAGTGTCCGCGTCTTGATGCCGAGACGCTGGCCAGCTTTGCCGGTGGTGGGGAGCAGCCGGTCGATGAACTGCAACTTGTTATCGATGGGATGAAAAAGGAGGTCGGCCGGCTTTCCTTTGCCGAGGTGGCGGCGCGTATCGGTGGCCAGACAAGCGGTGCAGTACTACGCATCACTATTCTCGGCAAGCAGTTTGGCCTGAGACCAGA
>CAYSON010000546.1:0-2312 GCA_964432635.1 uncultured Desulfopila sp. | reverse complement strand
GCCGCTCGGTAAGAGCGGCTATCTCGGCTAAGAGTTCTTCCTGTGTCTTCATGTCATCCACTTCCTTCCTTCACTTCTCGTCACCGTTATCCTCCTGGCCACCAGCCCGAGTCCGGCACTCCATCCATTCCCCCCCGTTCTACAGGCAATGCTACGACAGAAAAACGTTTTCCCTGTCACCGCCTACCAGAACAAGGCACGGCTCTTTTTCAGCTGCGCCAGCGGGTAGAATCGCTCACGCCAGCGAATACCGCCCTGCCCGACCACCACCCAGGCGGAACGAAGCATTATAAAAATAGTGATATAGGGGGTAAGCAAGGCTCCCGGCAAATACCACAACGGCCGACCCTGCCGACGCAGAGCAAAGGCAATGGCGACCAGCTTGATCCCCACTGCCAGCGCCCACAGACCCCGAGCCACGCCATCCGCGAAAACCGCACCCCACAGGGGCAGGATATTGCCTGTCACCGAGAGCAGCAGCAGAGGGAGCAGCAGCCATAACCTGTAGTGAAAAAAAGCGAAACTGTTCTTCTCCAGGCCTTGCACCATCTCCCCGACGGTGGCGTACCAGGGCACAGCAACGTGCTCCAGAGCGAGCAGACAATCCTGGCGCAGGCCCCGCTCCTTGACCAGCTTGCCAAGCATGACATCGTCGATGGGATGCAGGGCAAAAGAGCGGTGGCCGCCGATGGCTTGGTATGCCGAGCGCCTGATGAGATTGAAGGCGCCGACTCCCATGAAGAAGGGGCTTCCCGCCTCTCTGACCCGCCAGGGACGAAAGCAGAACAACATGCCAAGGCCGAGTTCGAGAATCAGGCAATCAAGGAGTGGGGTGCCGCCCCGGTTGGCAAAAATGAGCGGCAGATGGTCGAGATCCGCCTCGAGCATGTGGGTCATGGCCCGGCTGACCGTGCTCTGCTCGAGGATGACGTCGGCATCGGTAAAAAGCAGGTAATCGCCAGTGGCCAGGTCGGCGCCCACCTGCAGGGCATGACTCTTGCCGAGCCAGCCCTCCGGTAAATCGTTTATGCGCCGAAGAAGTACCCCGGCCCCCTCGGCCTGAAGCGCCTGAACCACCCGGCCGGTGCCATCGGTCGAGCGGTCGTCGATGACGACAATCTCCAGGTTGTTGTAGTCTTGAGCCAAAAGTGAGCGTAGCCCGGCAGCGATGGTTTCCTCCTCGTTGCAGGCGGGCACGATGATCGACACCCGGGGAAGCTCCTTCCCGGCGAGTGGGGCGAGCAGTTCCAGGCGCCCCATCCTCCTCACCCCTCGGGCAATCCCCAGGTGAATGAACAAGACGGCGCCACAAACGGCAAGAGCCAAGATGAGGAAAGGATCCATGCAACCGCCATGGCAGGAACAGGGGAAGGCCCCCAGCTGAGACCTGCTCGCGCAAACCGCAAGCACCGACGAGATTCAGCATATCCGCCGCCGTTAGCGGCGACAACAAGAAACGGCTGGACCGCCCCGCAGTTAAACAACCTGCGCCGCTCGCCCCACATGGTGACGACAAAAGTCTCGCAATAATTGCATGAGGTGGTAAAAAGACGGTTTCGGCAGCGCTCTCTTCCCCTTTCCTACCGCGAATCGCCCCAGGAATACCAGACTAGCCGAGCACCCTCCCCTCGCCGGCGGCCGGCCATCCCTGCCCGCCCTCCATTGGCAGGGGCTCCACCACTACCATCCTCTCATCATGAGCAACAGAAAACACCGCGAGATTCCCTATAATTTCACATCGGCCGACGACAAACTGATCATCAAGCTGCTCTTTGGTCCCGAGGTCTGGGATGACCTCGAGGAACTGCTCAGCCAGCGTATCACCGGGCGTTCCTCCCGATTGATGATGCGGTTCATGGGCGACCTGTTCATCCTGCGACGCAACCCTTTCCTCTTCCAGGAGCTGATCGACTCAAAACACCGCCGCCAGCGCTTTTTTGCCACCGCCACCGAAGATTTGACGGTGATCGAGATGGCCGCCGCTCTCGGCCGTGTCGGCAGTGATCGGCAGGCCAAGGTACTGCGCCTGGTAGCCCTGTGCCGCAAGCGCCTCTCCGAACTCAGGCAGGAAATCCACGATGCCCCGGCAAACCGCGAGCGTCTGCTGAAGAAGTTGGCGCCGATCATCGGCCGCGATAACGTTCGTTTTGACCCCTTCACCCTGATCAGCCACGCTACCGACGCCACCGATTGGCGACTTTTTCTGCCCCTGGCGGTGTTGCGCCCGGAACGCGAGGAGCAAGTCAGTGACCTCCTTGAGGCCTGTGCCGAGTTGGGCCTCAACGTCATCCCGCGCGGCGGCGGCACCGGCC
>CAYSON010000545.1:0-2322 GCA_964432635.1 uncultured Desulfopila sp. | reverse complement strand
TGAGATCGGCGACCACCAGGACATCAGCGATCTCTCCGATGGGGGCATCTTTGTCGGTGTTGATAGCGACGACAAATTCCGATTTCTTCATGCCGGCCAGATGCTGAATGGCTCCGGAAATGCCGCAGGCCACATAGAGCTTGGGGGCAACGCTTTGGCCGGTGGTGCCGACCTGACGATTGTGTTCCACCCACTGTGAATCCACCACCGGTCGACTCGCGCCATATTCGCCCTTAAGCGCCGATGCCAACTGGGAAACCAAGGCAACATTCTCAGGTTTGCCGATACCGCGTCCGGCGCTGACGATCACCGAGGCCTTGCTCAAATCAACACCGCCGCCGGCAGCGGCCTCGTAGCCTTTGAATTCATAGGACGACGCACTATCGCTTACGATATGGGTGATGGCGGGGGTGCTATCATCCAGCTCATGGGCATTGAAGGCGCCGCTTTGCAGGGTGAGTACGGTCATTGATGTCAGACTTCCCACCCGGCGGCGGAGTTTGCTGTTGCAGGCGGGGACGACATACTCACCGTCGACCACTGCGGTGACCTCGGAAATCTGGGTGGCTCCAAGGGCGAGGGCCAGGCGCGGCGCCAAATCCCAACCATAGGAAGAATGGGAGAAGACCACCAGAGACGGTTGTTCCAGGCGGATCGCCTCAAGCAGCAGATCCTTGTGCCGGGTCGGATCGAATTCGCCATGCGTGGCGACGTCGGCGAGGTAGAGCCGGCCGGGGAATCTCGGTAAAGAGTTTGCTTCACCGACGATAAAAACAGCTGGTTCGGCACCTAGTTCGGCGGCGAAAGCGAGCTGTTCATAAATGTTGCCGAGAAGCTTGCCCTGGCGATATTCTGCTACCAGCAGTATGTTCATGGTGGTTCTCCTTTGCACCGTGATCGTAGCGAGTAATCGCGGTGATGGCGAAGCGACTGGTCCTGCCCTAGGCGATTGGTTTAGGCCAAGACAGCGGTTTTTTCCTTGAGTATGGCTATTAATCTGTCGGCCAGGGTTGAGATATCGCCCTCAAGCAGCAAGCCACCCCCTTTTTTCTCCGGGAAGAAGAGCTGCGATGTTTTTTGCCGGTTGTCAGCAACGGCGAGTTCCGCCACTGGTATAGTGAGCAGTTCTTTTTTCTTGGCCTTCATGATGTTGGGAAGCGTCGGATAACGGGGGGTGTTGAGCCCAAGCTGGCATGTGAACAGGGCCGGACCCTGTATCTGCACCACCGCCTTGATGCCCCCCTCGAGCTCGCGCTTGACCGTGTATCTGCTGCCGTCCCAGGAGAAGTCGACGATTGTGCTGACCGCAGGCATCCCGAGCATCTCGGCAATGAGAATTCCAACTTGCGCGCTGCCGCGATCCTGAGACTGCATGCCGGTGAGGATGCAGTCAAATCCCTTGCCTTTGGCAAAGGAGGTGACTATCGAGGCGATGGCCATCGGGTCCTTGTTCCAGGAAGTATCGTCGAGGACATGAACGCCACGATCGCAGCCCATGGCCAAGGCCTTTTTCATGGTTTCCTTGACTCGCTCCGGCCCGACGGAGAGCACGGTGATATCGCTCTCGCCCACCTGTTCTTTGAGGCGCACTGCCTGTTCCACCGCATACTCGTCATACTCATTCATGCGCCAGGCAAGATCGCTGCCATCGTACCAGAGACCGTCGCCAGCTATCTTAAATTTTGACTCCATATCGGGAATCTGCTTCATGCACACGAGAATCTTCATGAAGTTCTCCATATTGTTTGTCACTTGTCCTTCTTGGGCACCTATTTAGTCAGGTTTGAGCCGATGACCATTCGTTGCACCTCGCTGGTTCCCTCGTAGATTTCGGTGATCTTGGCGTCGCGCATCATCCTCTCCACCGGGAACTCCCTGGTGTAGCCATAGCCGCCAAGGATCTGTACTGCCTGGGTGGTGACTCGCATCGCCGTCTCACTGGCCATCAGCTTGGCCATGGCCGAGGCCTGAGAGTAGGAGATGCCATTGCTGGCCTTGTAAGCGGCACTGTAGACGAGCAGTCGCGATGCCTCGATCTGGGTGGCCATGTCGGCGAGCTGGAACTGCACTCCCTGAAATTTGCTGATGGGGGAGTCGAATTGTTTGCGATCCTTGGCGTAGTTGACAGCAGCCTCTAGTGCCCCCTGGGCGATGCCGAGAGCCTGGGAAGCGATGCCGATACGGCCGCCATCAAGAGTCTTCATGGCGATCTTGAAACCCTGACCCTCCTCTCCGAGCAATTGCCCGGCAGGGATGCGACAGGTGTCGAACACCAACTCCATGGTGGGCGAGCTGCGTATGCCCATCTTGGCCTCCTTCTTG
>CAYSON010000544.1:0-2349 GCA_964432635.1 uncultured Desulfopila sp. | reverse complement strand
GCTATGAATGAAACTCTAAAACCTACGGCAGCTTCTCCCTACTGGGGCAGCTTCATCGTCGAGATTTTCAAGAAGCTTCTCCAATTCAATCAACTCTGCTACGGCACCAAGAAAACCTTCTGATCCCCGCTAAACCTCCGCTTTATACCAACGCAGGCGCAGGGCATTGGTGACCACCGAAACTGAACTGAGGGCCATGGCCGCCCCGCCGATCATGGGATTGAGGGCCGGTCCGCCAAAGAGGGCGAGGACCCCGGCGGCCACGGGAAGCGTAACCACGTTGTAGGCAAAGGCCCAGAAGAGATTCTGGCGGATATTGCGCATGGTGGCCCGGCTTAACCCCAATGCACGACAGACCCCACCCAAATTTCCGGAGATGAGCACAATGTCAGCCGATTCGACGGCGACGTCGATGCCGCTGCCCATGGCAATACCGACATCAGCGCGGGCCAGGGCTGGGGCATCGTTGATACCGTCACCGACCATGGCCACCACCCGCCCCTCACCTTGCAGCCGAACAATTTCTTCCTCCTTGCGGTCAGGCAGCACTCCGGCGACGACGCGCTTTATCCCGGCTCGTGTCGCCACCGCCGCCGCGGTGCGGGGATTGTCGCCGGTGAGCATGACCACCAGCATCCCTGCCCGGCGCAGTCTGGCGACTATCTCCGCTGCCTCCTCCTTGAGCGGGTCGGCGATGGCGATCATCCCAGCCACCTTGCCATCAACGCCGACGTAGAGCACCGTCTGGCCCTCGCCGTTGAGCCGCTCGATCTTGGCCGTTTCGATCCGCTCAAGCCCTTCGTACCCCTGCTCGGCGAGGAAGCGTCTATTGCCAACGGCCACTAGGCGACTTCCCAGCTCACTGGCGATTTCGGCAACGATACCGAGTCCAGGGCAGGCGACGAAGCTCTGTGGTGGTACTGCCTGTAGGCCCCGCGCGACGGCGGCGCGTAACACGGCCTCGGCTAAGGGATGTTCGGAGGAGGTCTCTGCCGAGGCCGCCAAGGACAACAGCTCGCCCTGAGAGAGCGCTCCGACAATTTCCACGCTCGTCACCTCAGGGCGACCGACGGTGAGGGTGCCGGTCTTGTCGAAGACCACACAGTCGACCTTTTCGGCCCGCTGCAGCACCTCGCCGGTTTTGATTAACACACCCAGCTGCGCCCCGCGCCCGGTGCCGACCATGATCGAGGTGGGAGTGGCCAGACCCATGGCGCAGGGGCAGGCAATAACCAGCACGGCGACAAAGATACGCAGCGAAGTACTGAAATCGGCGGCCCCGCTCATATACCAGGCAAGCCCTGCCACCAGTGCCAGTGCAATGACCGCCGGGACGAAATAGAGACTAATACGATCGGCCAGGCTCGCGATCGGCGCCTTGGTACCCTGGGCCGCCTGCACCAAGCGTACGATCCTCGCCAGCATGGTATCGCCACCGACTCGGCCGGCCACCATGATCAAAGCCCCATTCTTGTTGAGGGTACCGCAGGAGAGTGGGTCTCCCGGCCCTTTGCTGACCGGCAGACTCTCGCCGGTGAGCATTGACTCGTCCACCGCCGATTGCCCGGAGAATACCACCCCATCGACGGCGATGCGCTCCCCGGGGCGAATGAGCAGGCGATCCTGGAGACGGATGTCAGCAACCTCTACCTGCCGCTGGCTCTGATCAGCCTCTATCAGGGTGGCGGTGTCGGGGGCCAATCGAAGCAGCTGGCGGATGGCGTCGGTGGTCCGCCGCTTGGAGCGCGCCTCAAGAAATTTCCCCAGAGACACGAGGGCAAGGAGCATCGCCGCCGCTTCGAAATACAGGTCGTGGGCGCGTCGCCCCGCCTCGATGCCGATGGCGATCTCCATCAGGTTCCAGGTGGAGTAGAGCGTCGCCGCACCGGTGCCGATGGCGATCAACGAATCCATATTGGGAGCTCGCCGCCACAGGGCGGGCAAGCCGCTGAGAAAGAAATTTCGCCCCAGGTACAGCACGGGAAGGAGCAGGAGGAACTGACTGGCGGCATAACCAAGAGGCGAACCGTCCGGGGTAAGCAGGGCCGGCAGCGGCAGATGCACCATATGGGCCATGGAGATGGCCATGATGCCTAGGCTGAGCGCGAACAGGGCCGGCAAGCGACGCTGCATAACCGCCACGGCCTCGGCGCCTTCGTCAACCAACGCTTGATCGGCCCCTATGGCCTGGGCAGTGAAGCCAAGGTTTTCGATGGCTGCGAGCAACTCCTTTTCGCCCACCCGGGCGGCGTCATAATGAATGCGTGCCTGCTCCGTAGCGAGGTTGACGGCGCAGGTGGTGACCCCCTCGAGGTTACCCACCACCCTTTCGATACGAGCCGAGCAGGC
>CAYSON010000543.1:0-2378 GCA_964432635.1 uncultured Desulfopila sp. | reverse complement strand
AACCGCTGCTCTTTAGCGAACTCAACGCCGGCGACATCGTTGTCCATCGCGACCATGGCCTTGGCTTCTATCGCGGCCTTGAGACCGTCACCTTTCATGGTGTCGTCAACGATTTCGCCTGCATCGAATACCGTGACGGCGATAAACTCTTCCTGCCGGTGGACCGCCTCAATCTGCTCAGCAAGTACCAGGGTTTGGCTGACCGCGAGCCGAAAATCGACAAGCTCGGCGCCCAGGTCTGGAAGAACACCAAGGCCAAGGTCAAGGAAGAGGTGTGGAAGGTCGCCCAGGAGCTGCTTGATATCTATGCCACACGAGAACTACGCGAGGGCAAACAGTTTTCCCCGCCAGGCCAGCTCTTCAACGAACTCGAGGAGTCCTTTCCCTTCGACGAGACGCCGGGGCAGGCCCAGTCGATCGGCGACGTCCTCGCCGATCTGACCAGCGATCGCCCCATGGACCGCCTGGTCTGCGGCGATGTCGGCTACGGCAAAACCGAGGTGGCGGTGCGTGCCGCCTTCAAGGTCACCGAGGATGGCTGCCAAACCGCCGTGCTCGTGCCCACCACCGTGCTCGCCGAACAACATGCCAAAACCTTTGCCGAGCGCTTGCAGGGTTTTTCCGTGACTGTCGCCTGCCTCAACCGCTTTCGCAGCAGCGCCGAGCAACGCAAGATCATCAAGGATCTCGCCGCCGGTCGTATCGACATCGTTATCGGCACCCATCGTCTGCTCTCTAAAGACGTGGTTTTCCGCAACCTCGGACTGGTCGTGATCGACGAAGAACACCGCTTTGGCGTCGCCCACAAGGAACGGCTCAAGAAACTGCGCGCCGAGGTCGACGTGCTCACCCTTACCGCCACCCCCATTCCCCGCACCCTGCAGATGTCGCTGTTATCGATTCGCGATCTGTCAGTAATCGCCACTCCGCCGGTGCACCGCCAGCCGGTCAAGACCTTTGTCGCCCGTTACGACGAACTGGTGATCAAGGAGGCGGTGAGCAAGGAGCTGCGGCGCGGCGGCCAGGTCTTTTTCGTCCATAACCGGGTGCGCTCCATCCACCAGATGGCCGCAGTGGTGCAGCAGCTGGTACCGGAAGCGAAAATCGCCGTGGCTCACGGCCAGATGGCCGGCAAGGATCTTGAGGAGATCATGGTCTCCTTCGTCACCAAGAAGATCAACGTCCTGGTATCGACCACCATCATCGAATCGGGCCTCGACATCCCCTCAGCCAACACCATCGTCATCAATCGCGCCGACCTCCTTGGCCTGGCCGAGATCTACCAGCTGCGCGGCCGTGTCGGCCGCTCTTCGACGCAGAGCTACGCCTATCTGCTGGTACCCTCGCTTGATGGCCTGAGCAAGGATTCAAAGGAGCGGCTGCGCGCCCTCATGGATTGCAACGACCTCGGCGGCGGCTTCAAGCTGGCCATGAACGATTTGCAGATCAGGGGCGGCGGCAACCTGCTGGGCATCTCCCAGAGCGGCAATATCGCCGCCATCGGTTATGATCTCTATCTCGACCTGCTGCAAAAGACCGTGGCTGATCTCAAGGCCCAAGGCGGCATCGCTGGGGAGGCGCGAGCGGAGGAGCTTGAGCCGGAAGTCAACCTGCAACTCTCCGCCTACATCCCCGAGAACTACATGCCGGACATCAGTCAGCGCTATCTCACCTACCGGCGCATGGCCGCCCTGAGCAACGCTCCGCTCGAACAGTGTGACGACCTGCAGGCGGAGCTCGCCGACCGTTACGGCCCGCTGCCGTCGGAGACAATTACCCTTTTCCGCATCATCTCCCTCAAACGGCGATTGGCCGCATTGCGCATCGCCAAGCTCGAACAGGGTAAAGACAGCCTGGTCTTCACCTTTCAAAACGATACCCCGCTGACTGCGGAGATGATGTTCGCCTTTCTCCACCGCCACTCGGGAGCAAAAGGTCAGCCCGCCGCAAAACTCACCCCCGACGGGCGACTGGTGGCAAGCGGCCGCCTGCAATCCCCGGAACAGCTCTTCGACACCGTGATTTCCACCCTTGATGAACTCCACCATCTCCTCGCCACCTCAGCCTGAACGCGGCAAAGCCCTGCGCCTTCCCTGGTCGCAGATCGACACCGTTTTCCTCGACATGGACGGCACCCTGCTTGACCGCGCCTTCGATGACTATTTCTGGGAACACCATGTCCCGGAGGTCTTCGCCCGCGAAAACGGCCTTGACCGTGAGGAGGCTAGACGAATGCTGCTTGCCTCCTACCAAAGCGTGGCCAGCACCCTGGAGTGGAGCGACCTTGACTACTGGTCGCACAGGCTGCAGCTCGACTTTGCGCATCTCAAAGAGGACATAAGCCACATGGTGGCGGTCCTTCCCGGTGTCCTCGACCT
>CAYSON010000542.1:2122-2390 GCA_964432635.1 uncultured Desulfopila sp. | reverse complement strand
ACTGTCATGGCTCATGATCGTCAGCACACAATCGGAGCCGATGGCCCGCAGGGGAAGACAGAGTAAAAGCAGAGACAGCAGCGCCGGGAGGAGTGTTTTTTTCAGCATGATCAACTCGGTGAGTGTGTAGGGATGGTTGCTGCCAGGGGGAGGAGACGGTGCAAAAAAAAACCGCCTCCGGAAAAGGAGCCGGCTGCCATGACGTTGTCCCTCCGCCGGCACCACCCGCATCAGGTCAAAAGCTCGCGTTGCTTAGCCACAAACCCCT
>CAYSON010000542.1:0-2112 GCA_964432635.1 uncultured Desulfopila sp. | reverse complement strand
GTTGCACCGAGCTCCCGTGTTCCAGAACGCACAGTAGATCATCTGCAGCTTCTTTGCAAGTGCGGAAAGGGAAAGGCGGTGATCGGCAATCGCTGCGGTTTGCTTCAGACGTTTGGTCAACTATCAGCAACAGTTGAATTTTTAATAATTATTACTCACCTTTTTATGTTGATTTTCCTTTCTCGGCGAACCAATCTCTACTACATTGTGACATGTAGAGGTGGGCTTGATTGCAGGCGAAGGAAGATTTGCGGAGGGCCGGAGCAAGGTGTAGCAACAGCAGAGGAGTGGTTTTAGTGATGCGTATTTTTAATGACGATATTTCGACCCCGGAGAAATTCGTGGTCACCCTTGAACCCGTTCCCGGCCGGGAGATCAGCGGCGCGGGGATTGACGCCATCAAGCAGATCTCCAAGGATGCCTATGACGACGGGGCGCATTACCGCCGTGTCGATCACCGACAATCCCGGCGGTAATCCGGCGCTCAGTCCTGATGCCATCGGCCGGGAGCTTCTCGACAATGGCATGGACGTCATCGTCCATTTCACCTGCCGCGATACCAATCGCGTCGGCATGGAAAGCCGGGCCCTTCAGCTGGCACGGATGGGGATGAGAAACATTCTAGCCCTGAACCGGCGACTATTCCGGCGCGGGCTTTGGCGGTCGCGGCACCCCGGTCTTCGACTTCGACGCGGTGATCCTCACCTCTATGTTGAACGATCTCAACAGGAGGTTGATTAAAACCGGCCACTCCGAGATCTTCATCACACGGCTGCGCCGTGTCACCGTTCAAGTACACCGAAGCCGAGACCTGGGTGCAGTATCGCAAGCTGCAGCGGAAAATCGATGCCGGCGCCTCCTTCACCATCACCCAGCTCGGCTACGACATCGATAAATACGAAGAGCTTCTGCTATTCTGCCGCGATAACCGCGTTGATATCCCGGCCCTTGCCTCGCTTTACCTGCTCGGCAAGGGGCCGGCCACGGTGATGCACGGCGGCAAGGTGCCGGGGGTTTATGTTTCGAAAAAACTCTTGGATGAGATCGTTAAGGATTACGAAGTCAAAGGCGAGGGCCAGAAAAAGGCGATAGAACGGACTGCCCGGCTGGGGGCGGTGATCAAGGGCATCGGTTACAACGGCATCCATATCGGCGGCGTCCATAAGAGTTTTGACACCGTCGCCGCCATCCTTGATCGTATGGAGGAGATCGGCGACAACTGGCAGGAATACCGCGAGGAGTTTCGCGAGGAGCAGAACGGGTGTTTCTACATCTATAAGCCGGCGGCGGAAGAGGTCAACGGGTCCGACAAACAGTCCGAGATCAAGGTGAGAATCGGCGACAACGTGCACTACCTTTTCCTGCGCACCGCCCATGATTTGTTTTTTGACAAGGAGGCTTCGCTGGCGCCGATGTACCGCAAGCTGTCCAGTGCCCTTGACAAGAATAACGCCTCGTGGATGCTTAAGATGTTTCTCGAGGACCCGTTGAAGAAGCTGATGCTTTCCTGCCAGAGCTGTGGCGATTGCGGGATTCAGCACGTCGGCTTCCTTTGTCCGGAATCGGGTTGTCCCAAACATACCCGCAACGGCGCCTGCGGCGGCAGTCGAGACGGCTACTGCGAGGTTAATGAGGACAAATACTGCGTCTGGGTGCGTGCATACTACCGCATCAAGCGACACAACGAGACCGAACAGCTCAACGCTTCCTTTGTGCCGCCACGATCCTGGGAGCTCAAAGACACCTCGTCGTGGATCAACTTCCACCTCGATCGCGACCACCAGAAGATGAAAAAGGCGGCCTAGGGCAAAGCCAGGGGGGTAACGCCAAGCGGCGGCCTCGTGCAAGCACGTTGGCCGCCGTTGTGTTTATGGCCAAAGCGATTGTGCCTGATCTTTGCCGCAGAGACTGGGGGAAAGGGCAGGGATTTGCGCATGGCGCCGTTTAAGGCCTTCGCCGAGGGCAATGAGCAGGTTGGCGATGGCCAGCATCAGGCGATTGCCGTTCTTTTGGCTGTAATGGGCGTTGTATAGGGCGACCAGCCGAAGACGCCTGGACTCTTCGGCCATTTCTCGTCGTCGTTGCTGTAGTTCCAATTCCAAAAGATAGGGG
>CAYSON010000541.1:0-2393 GCA_964432635.1 uncultured Desulfopila sp. | reverse complement strand
CACACCACTGAGAACCTGGACGAGCCCTGTCGGTACGTTTTTCCAGGTGGAAAGGAGTTGCCCCAACAAAACGTCCTTGGAAGGAAGTTTTGATAATGCCTCGATTTTTTCCACGCTGATTCTTTCCCCATCAAGAGCGGCACAACGGATCTTGAACTTGTCGTTGTCAGTAGCAAATTTGGTCAACACCTTGGCCGGTTCGACCGGATCGGCGTATGCCATGACAACAGCAGTCGTACCGGAAAAATCGTCGCTCAAGGCGGCGTTCCCGGTATCCTGTACCGCTTTTTTCAGGAGAGTGTTTTTAGCTACACGAATTTCCGAATTGCAATTCCTCAATTCTACGCGAATCTTTCGAAATTCGGAAACCTTCAAACCACAATAGTCAGCGACAACAGCGAATTTCGCACGGTTAAACGAGTCGTTCAGTTCCGCAACGATTGTCACCTTTTCATCACGATTCAAAGTACTCCTCCTCGGTTGAATGTTAGCGTATTGAAGACAGCAGATCTCGGTAGCGGTCGGGTCAACTGATGCGTCCGTACAAGATGATCGTGCAAAAAATGAACCGTAATTCGTCTCGGCAGGCCGTTTATCACGTTTAAACGACTGTTACCTGCTGTCTTCGACTCAGCCTGGCTCGCTGCAGAGGAATTTTTCCCCGGCAAAAAGCACAACTTCTAATTAATAAGTGCCCTTACCGCAATGGGATCGAGTTTTACCCCGGGGCCCATGGTAGAGGATATGGTAATCGAACGGAGATAAACGCCCTTCGAAGTAGACGGCTTTAATTGAATGATACGCTGAACAAAAGCGAGCAGGTTCTCGCGCATCTTGTCCTTTCCAAAAGAAAGCTTGCCGATACCGCCATGAACGATGCCACCTTTATCAACACGGAAATCGACCTTACCGCCTTTGATGTCCTTAATGATATTGGCAACATCAAAAGTGACCGTACCCAATTTGGCGTTGGGCATGAGATTCCTCGGACCGAGAATACGCCCGATCTTGCCAACAACACCCATCATATCCGGTGTGGCTACTGTTTTATCAAATTCCAGCCAGCCCTCCTTGATCTTCTCGACCAAGTCATCGCCACCAACGTAATCAGCTCCGGCCTCAAGAGCCTCCGCTGCTTTCGGTCCCTTGGCAAAAACAAGCACACGGCTAACTTTACCGGTGCCATGGGGCAACCCCACAGAAGAGCGAATCATCTGATCGGCATGCCGGGGATCGACCCCGAGTTTCATGGCTACATCAAAAGTTTCATCAAATTTAGCGAAGGTCGATTGCAACACCAACTCAATCCCGGCGTCGACGCCAAGCAAAATGGTGCGATCAATCCCTTTCAGTTTATTGTTGTAATTCTTTCCACGTTTCGGCATATCAGCCTCCTACATTGATAGGAAGAATTCATCCTATCTGCAGTAATGTTTATGAAAGATCAATCGATAACGGTGATACCAGCACTGCGCGCCGTTCCTTCAATAATGCGCATGGCACTTTCGATGTCGTAGGCATTCAAATCGGGTTTTTTAAGCTCGGCGATTTCTCTGATCTTTTCCTTGGTGATTTCGGCAACACGTTCGACCTTCGGATTGCTCGATCCCTTTTTCACTCCGGTTGCCTTCATCAACAAGACAGACGCAGGCGGAGTCTTGGTAATAAAGGAAAAGGAGCGATCCTGATAGACGGTGATGACCACCGGAACGATGGTATCACCCATCGACTGCGTTCTGGCGTTAAAGCTCTTGCAAAATTCCATAATATTGACACCGCGTTGCCCCAGTGCGGGACCAATCGGCGGCGACGGGTTGGCTTTGCCCGCGGGAATCTGCAGTTTAATGTAAGCCGTTTCTTTTTTGGCCATAACGAAACTCCAACTTGCTATTGATTACTTTTTCAGAGCACCCCAATTCTAGGGCTATTTTCCGAGAAATCGGTACAACAATCATGTATTGGAGACTTGAACGAACTCCAGTTCCACCGGGGTCTCCCTGCCAAAGATCGACACCATCACCTTGACGCGCCCTTTCTCGGGAAAGACTTCGTCGACCACACCTTGAAAGTTGGCAAAGGGACCATCAACGACCCGAACCACTTCGCCAACATCGAAAACCACCTTGGGACGGGGGCGTTCAGATCCATCCTGAATTCGACCGATGATTTTGGCAGCATCAACGTCGGAAAGCGGCATTGGTGCAAGATCGTCTCCGACGAAACCAACGACCCTCGGCATATTGTCGTGAATGGTGTGCCACGTCTGATCGTTGAGGTCCATGCTGACGAGCATATATCCGGGGAAAAACCTTCGGGAGGAGGTTTTTCGCGAGCCTTTGATCATTTCCACAACCTGCTCGGTGGGTATAAGGATCTCGCCAAAGAGCTCTTCC
>CAYSON010000540.1:0-2395 GCA_964432635.1 uncultured Desulfopila sp. | reverse complement strand
ATGCCGATGAGAAAGAGGGCGATGAGAATCTTGCCGAGATCGCTTTGATACAGGGCGATGCGGATATTGTAGCCGATGCCGGCATTGGCGGCGATGAATTCCCCGACGATGGTCCCGGCCATGGCCAGGGTGGCGCTGCCGGCGATGACGGTGGTCAGCTGGGTCAGGTTCTCGAAGGTACGGATCTTCACTTCCAGCTGCCAGCGCATGCGACCGGTGACCCGGTAGAAGTGCTCGATGTCGTCGATCGGCTTGGACATGATTCCCAAGACGGAGAGTAACACCGGGAAATAGCAGATCATGGCGGCGATCAATAACCGGGTGAGAAAGCCATCGCCGAGCAGGATAAAGAGGATCGGCGCCAGCGCGACGATGGGATAGGCCTGAAAATTATACGCCGCGACCTTGATAAAGGAACCAAGCCAGGTGGACTGACGACCGGCAATACCGATGAAAAACGCCATAAACACGGAAAGGATCTGGCCGACCACCGCCACGACCATGGTGTTCATGGTGGCGAGAGTGAAGTGGGGAATTTCGGCAATCAGGGTGTGATAGAGGCCGGAGGGCCCAGGGATAACGTAATCGGAAAGGGCCAGGCCGTATTTCAGGGCCATGAGAAGGCTGAGAAACACCAAGTAGATGATGAAAAATTGCAGGACGCGTCTAGGCAGCATTCATGATCTCCAGCAGGATGGCGTCCTGGGCGGCGCGGGAATAGTCCTCCTCTTTAGTGATGTTGCAGCCCTTTACCAGCACAGTCTGCGGTGTCTTGCCTCGACCGCGGAACACCAGGATCGAATCGCAGAACTTGGCGACCTCCATGACGTTATGGGAGATATAGACGAAATATCGCTGGGGAAACATGGCCTTGATGGTCAGCAGGATCTTCTCCCGCGTCAGCTCGTCGACGTTGGCGAGACTCTCGTCCATGATCAGCAGCTCACAGTCCTGAAGCAGATAACGAATCAGGTTGACCCGGTTTTGTTGCCCCATGGAGAGCTGGTCAAAACGGGAGCCGATGCATTCCGACAGGCCGAAGATCTGAATCAGCTCATTCTTGACCCCATGCATCGATGAGGGGATGACTCGATCAAGATGACGATCCACCCCGGACCACCCGGGGAGCCGTTCCTTGTTGTGGGAGTAGAGGAGAGTGGAGAGCCCGTCAGTGGCGACCCTGCCGGAAGAGGCGGCAATGTCGCCGGTGATGATTTTGGCCAGCGTGGTTTTGCCCACCCCGGAAGGACCAAAAAAGGAATGGAACCCCGGCTCGCTGAGCCGAAACGACACCCCGGTAAAAAGCGAACGACTCGCCCCGGGATAGGTAAAGGTGACATGGTCGAGAACCAGCGACATATTTTTTTGGCGCAGCTAAGCTCGGAATTTCCTTATCGTCTCCTCCGTCTGCAACTCGGAAAAGCTGACATGGATGGTGTAGTCTCCATACAGAAGAAAGGAAACCCGCACCACCCTGGCAAACAATGTGATGCCGACCGGAGGCGAACCCTGATCAGCCGCAAGGTGTAACACCATCTGTTTATCGAGAAGGCTGCGGGCGGTGGTTTTTTTGGCAAAGCGGATACCCAGGCAGGCCCCGCTCAATGAAATGTCTGCGAGACTTCCTGCGAAGACAAGATCGGACGGTTTTCCCTCCGCAGTCAAGAAGGTTAGCTTGGCTCTTCCCCTTGCGGGATAACGCTCATAGCGCTGCTTTTCTAAGCGCCTGCTCCTCAGAATCTCGTCGACTTTCCCCCCCTTGAGACAAAAATCAATGAGTTTTTCATACAATCCCGGGTGTCTGTCCTCCCAGGTATCGGCATACCGATTCTCCAGACACCTGAGCTGAACCTTGGTGCGGGTAATTGCTGAAGCGGAACAGAGGGAGATGTTTGAAAAGGTGTATTCGCCGAGAATATCTCCCGGCCCCAATTGGGCGAGAACGACATTGTTGCCGTCTTTCTTGCGGAAGATTATCACCTGCCCCTGCTCGATAAGAAAGAGACGGTCGTTGACCGCCCTATGGGCCAAGATTAAGGTCTTTGGCGGCAGCAGATGCTTTTTCATGCTGTAATAGAGGCAATTTCGCTCCTCATCGCTGAGCGCTTGGTAGAGTTTGCACCACATCAGCAGATGGTCCTTCTCTATCCCCGCAGACTTCTCCTCCTCTATGATGTTTGCAGCCCTGATGATTTCGCTGAGAGATGCCGGGAAGGCGGCGATGAGTTCGGCATGTACCTGGTCGGCGCGCTTGAAATCCCGGACTTTGGCCGCTTGCACAATGGTAGCCACCAGTTGCTCAACAGTGGGCGCTCGTTCTGCTTGCTCCGCTTTGGACGGCTGAGTAAATTCTGACACAGCAACACCTCTTTTGCCATATGGGATGCAATAGGTA
>CAYSON010000539.1:2104-2399 GCA_964432635.1 uncultured Desulfopila sp. | reverse complement strand
TTTAAACGATGGAGTTCTGGACAATCCTTTCGATGAGCAGTTGAAACAGATAGTTATTAAATTTGGAAATCTTATAAAGCCAATGATTGAAACGGTCGATCGGTATGGTCTAAAAAAATATTTCTTAAAAAGACATTTAAGTCGCGTTGATAAATTTTATTTCGAACTTGAAAATAGTAACTACCAAAGCGAGGCTGCTTTAAAGTGCAAGGACCGCTTTGAAAGAAACCGAAACACTTTATTTACATTTCTGAAATATGATGGCGTTCCCTGGAATAACAACAATGCTGAGCAC
>CAYSON010000539.1:0-2094 GCA_964432635.1 uncultured Desulfopila sp. | reverse complement strand
AACCGCTTCATTTTGCTGAGCTGACAACCTGAAAAAGGTGATTCAAGGGGTTGAAAACCTTTTTTTGCTCAATTTTTATCTTGGGCCGGGAGCACCTGAGTGTCTGTCAGACATGCAAGTATAGTGGACTGGATTTTCTAAATTTTCTCCGATCTGGAGAGAAGGATTTTTACAAGTTTAAGGCGAACCACATGAGGTGATGAGGTAGGTAAGAATTACCACCGAAAACTGGTGTCCTCTGAACAACATGGAACGACACATGTATTGGCTAGGTTTCTTTAATGAGTTTCGACCCAAACAAAGTTTTGGTTTTTAATGATGTCTCATGGCAGCCAGCCACGACTTGTTAAAAAACCTCAAAGATGACCTTATTCCTGAGAGGGTAGGATAGGCTAATAGCAGAGAATCGTTTAGAAATAGAGCAACCGCCGAATGTAGCTTACCAAAGACAATCTTCTGCGAAAAATGTCATGGATAACCTCATCTGCCAAATTCATCTATTATTGCTAGGAATTTGGACAAGCAGAAGTTTCACAGAACAGTAGGCACCATAAATTGCGCCACTTACCAAATTGGTATAGGTGTGGTCTGGCAAGATTATGCTCAACTGTCAAAAAACTTTAGTGGTTATAATCCCTGTTTTTTCTATCAAAAGTGTTAAAACTGGGATCCGACATGTTAATTTCTCTGTCTTTTTAATGGACACACTATCCCTTAACCGCTCCCATAGTCAGGCCTTTAATCACATACTTCTGGAAGATCATCGTCAAGATAATTGCCGGAGTCATGATGGCAACAGCAGCGGCCATCACGCCGCCCCAGTCAACTTCCGCGTAGGAGAGAAAGTTATAGACCGCGATGGGAAGCGTCTTGGTTCGTTCCATGCTGAGAACCTGAGAGAACATAAAATTGTTCCATGAAAAGATAAAAGACAGGGTCGTTGCGGTAATAATTCCCGGCCCTGACAGCGGCAGAATGATGGCAAAGAAGGCATATTGCCGGGTTGCGCCATCAACCATTGCCGACTCTTCCATTTCGCGCGGAATAGTATCGAAATAGGTAGACATGATCCACACGATAATCGGCAGGGCGATAAGCATGTGGCTGAGGATCAGCGCAATATAGCTGTCCATGAGATCCATCCTTGAAAACACGATGTACCAGGGCACAAGAAACGAAATCCCCGGCATGAGCCTGGCAAGCAGGATGAAGACCGAAAGTTTCTTTTGCCTGTAGCGGGCGATCGAATACGCCGCAGGCAGACCGAGCACCAGAGATAAGCCAACTGAAACCACACCGACTATGGTCGAGTTCAGGAAGTATTTAAGGAAATCCTGTTCATCGAAGACCTTCTGATAATTCTGCAGGGTCGGGGTGAATATGAATTTTGGAGGCCAGGAAATTATATCGACCTGGGTCTTAAAGGATGAGGCAAGCATCCAGAGAAAGGGAAACAACACGATGCTGGCAATTCCCAAGACGATAAAATAAAGCAGGATATTTGAGAGCAGTTTATTATTCATTGGGGAGCCTCAGGCTTCAGTAGATGAGCGCAGCTTCATGATTGCAAGACTGCAGCCAAAGACAACAAGGAACAATACCACGAGAATGACGGAAGATTGCCCCATGCGAAAATACTCAAAACTGTACTTGTAGGCCATGATATTGAGGGTCTCCGAGGCGTAGCCTGGGCCGCCTCCGGTCATGGCGAAGATGATGTCGAAGGTTTTGAGGGCGTCGATCAATCGCAAAATCAATGCCGTCAAAATAACCGGCATGAGCATGGGAATCGTCACATATCGCAGGATCTGCCATTCACTTGCACCATCGACATGTGCGGCTTCGATCGGCTCAGTGGAGAGGCCAGCGAGACCGGCGTATCCAGTCAAGAATCTTGTCGGATCGAATACATCTGTCCGTCCTGCGGCTGTATTTCAGACGAGAAGTGCCGGTACTGTGGTATCTGCGCGAAAGAGATGACATCTCGAGTCGTACAAGAGCCGGAACTCGCCGAAGCCATGCGTGTTGCGACGGGCAGGACCGGTCCCGAATTCGAAGCACCGATTGCAGGAACGGACACCCCATGCATCGCAT
>CAYSON010000538.1:0-2408 GCA_964432635.1 uncultured Desulfopila sp. | reverse complement strand
GGCTCGGTACGTCGACGAAAGCAAATGCACCGGCTGCGGCGCCTGCCGTGAGAAATGCACCACTGATGTCGTCGACCTTTACAACGACGGGCATTCCACCCGCAAGGCAATTTACAGCTGGTTCGCCCAGGGCATACCCTCCACTCACACTATCGATCCCGACCACTGCCGTGTCCTGCAGGGCAAGAAGTGCGGCGTCTGCCAGAAACGGTGCGAGGCCGGGGCCATCGACTTTGAGCAGAAGGATCGCATCGTCGACCTCGACATTGGGGCGATTATCGTTGCCACCGGCTACACGGTATTCGATCCCGGCAAGATCCCCGAGTACCGTTACAGGGACCTCCCCAATGTGATAACAGCAGTAGAATTCGAGCGTTTCCTCAGCGCCTCCGGGCCGACCCATGGTCATATCGATCGGCCCTCGGATATCCTCGCCCGCCACAAGATCGCCGAACTGGAAAAGGAAGAGGCCCGGTTGCAGAAGGCCCTGGCCCGCTTCGAGGAAAAAGGCGGGGCATCCTCCCAGAGCGTTTACAGCGGCTTCGTCGCCGAATCGGCCACTGCCGAGCAGGTACAGTGGATGGATAAATACCGTGAGTATCTGCCGCTCACAGACAAGCTGCAGGCCTTGCGCAAGAAGGCGGAAGGCTTCGCCACCGCCAAGCGGCTCGCCTTTATCCAATGTGTCGGCTCCCGCGACATGCGATTCTACCCGTTCTGCTCCGGCTTTTGCTGTATGCATTCGATCAAGGAGGCGATCATCGCCCACGAGCACGAGAATGCCACCACCTCGACGATTTTTGGCATGGATATCCGCGCCGTCGGCAAAGGCTTTGACGAATATAAGGTGCGCGGTGGGAATAAATCGAACATTGTTTATCGCCGCAGCCGTGTGGCGGAGATCGTCAACGGTCCCAACGACAATCCGGTCCTTGTTTATGAAGACACCCAGCAGCAGAAGGTCATTCGCGAGGAGTTCGAGCTGGTGATTCTCGCCACCGCCTGCGCCCCGGCCCAGGGCATGAAAGAGATGGCGGGGATTCTCGACATCGACATCAACCGCTTTGGTTTCTTCAAGACCCAACCGGAGAACCCCCTCGATACCACCCGGGAGGGCATTTTCGTCTGTGGTTGCGCCCATAGCCCCATGGATATCCCCGAGTCGGTGGCCCAAGCGAGCAGCGCCGCCTCCCGGGCTGTGCAGACGGTAACCCTGACTCCGGAAAAATTACTCAAGATAGCCTAAAGGGTGTTCACGAATATGAAGAACAAGACTGGGGAAAACAGCGAGGAACTGCGGGTCGGGGTATTTATCTGCGACTGCGGCTCGAACATCGCCGGTCACCTCGACTGCGGCGAGGTCACCGAATACGCGGCAAGCCTGCCGGGGGTGGTGTTCACCAAGGAGAACCTCTATACCTGCTCCGAGGCTGGAATAGGTGAGATTCAAAACGCCATTAAAGAGAACAAGCTCAATCGGGTGGTGGTTGCCTCCTGTTCTCCACGCACCCATCATCCCTTGTTTGCCAGTTCCTGCGCCCAGGCGGGGATGAACCCTTACCTGTTCGAAATGGTCAATATCCGCGACCAGTGTTCCTGGGTGCATATGGGGCAGCGTGATATTGCCACCGCCAAGGCCAAGGATCTTGTGCGCATGGGGGTGGCCAAGAGTACGATGCTCGAACCGCAACTGGATATCGAGTCGTCGCTGATCCGAAAAACCCTGGTGATCGGTGGCGGCATCGCCGGACTTTCCGCCGCCGAGGCACTCGCCGGCATGGGCCTTGAAGTGCTGCTGGTGGAAAAAGAGGATCGATTCGGCGGGGTCATGCTGGGTCTGCATCTTTTAGAGAGTGGTAAATCGGCGTCGGCTCAGGTCACCGCATTGGGTGTCAAGGTTCAGGTTACCTCCGGCATCACAGCGTACACGGGATCCAAGGTCACCCAGATCAGCGGTTATATCGGTAATTTCAAGGTGGCCATCGACACCCCCGGCGGCAAGGTCGAGGAAATGGTGGGATGTATAGTCGTTGCCTGTGGGGCGGTGCCGCTCATCGAGGCGGGTCTCTTTGGCCATAATGGGCAAAACGTTATCACCCAGATGGAACTGGAGCAGCGTCTGGCCGCAGGCACCTTCAAGGCCACCAAGGTGGTTATGATCCAGTGTGTCGGCGCCCGCAACGCCACCCGTGAGTACTGCTCGCGCATCTGCTGCGCCACGGCGGTGAAAAACGCCATGATCATCAAGCGTAAATATCCCCTGGCGGAGGTGAACGTTCTCTATCGTGATATGCAGATGTATGGCGACGAAAAGGAGCAGATGCTCTGGGATGCCCGCGGCATGGGCATCCAATTTCACGTCTTCGATCAGAAAAAGCCGCCGCGGGTCGAGGGCGGCAAGGTGATTT
>CAYSON010000537.1:700-2420 GCA_964432635.1 uncultured Desulfopila sp. | reverse complement strand
AATGGTCGCTTCGGCGAAGGCATAAAGGATCTTAGCGCCATTGCGAATAACCCCGCCAAACTCCTGGGCGGTGCCCGGCAAGAAACCGGGAACGTCAACAAAGGTAACGACCGGGATATTGAAGCAATCGCAGAACCTGACAAAGCGGGCAGCCTTCACCGAGGAGTCGATATCAAGCACCCCAGAGAGGTGCGCCGGCTGATTGGCAACGATACCAACACTCATGCCGCCATAGCGGGCGAAACCGACGATCAGGTTGGGGGCGAAATTTTCTTTGACCTCGAAGAAATCCCCATTGTCGACAGTATGGTGAATGACATTCTTCATGTCGTAAGCGGCATTGGGGTTTTCGGGGATAATCGCGTTCAGCTCGGCAATGTCACGCTCCACCGGATCGCTGCAAGCGATGGTCGGCGGATTTTCCATGTTGTTTTGCGGCAGGAAGGAGAGCAAGCGGCGCACGTAAGCGATGGCGTCGGCACCGGAGCCGGCGGGATAGTCGACAACCCCGCTGCGACTGGCGTGCATCGCTGCTCCGCCCAGGGTCTCCTCGGTGACGTCCTCATGGGTCACCGATTTGACCACCTTTGGTCCGGTCAAGAACATATAGGATTTCTTCTGCACCATGACGACGAAGTCAGTAAGCGCCGGGGAATATACCGCTCCACCGGCACAGGGTCCGAAAATCGCCGAGATCTGGGGAATAACCCCGGAGGCCATGACGTTGCGCTGGAAGATGTCCGAATAGCCGGCGAGGCTGCCGATGCCCTCCTGGATGCGGGCGCCTCCGGAATCGTTGAGCCCCACCACAGGAGCTCCGTTTTTCATCGCCAGATCCATGATCTTACAAATCTTTTTCGCAAAAGTCTCGGAAAGCGACCCCCCCAACACAGTGAAATCCTGGGCAAAGACATAGACGACACGTCCATCAACGGTGCCGTGTCCAGTCACTACCCCGTCGCCCAGGTAGACCTGCTTGTCCATGTCGAAGTCGCGACAGCGATGGGTCTTGAACATATCGAATTCCTCGAAGGAACCCTTGTCCAAGAGCAGGTCGATACGCTCCCTGGCAGTCATCAGGCCCTTGGCGTGCTGCTTGTCGATACGATCTTGGCCACCGCCGAGGTGGGCTTCGGCTCTCAGTTTCCGTAGATGCTCGAGTTGCTCATCTGTCTTCATAATCGCTCCTTGAAAAAACTGGAATGTCCAGTGGATAGCTGGCAATCACCATAATCACCCGCCGGGGTCCGGCAAACGCCAACGGCAGCTGCCGCGTCACTCCGGTCGAGATATCGGCATCACTCTGGATGACGTTGTCGCTTGTTCAGGAAAACACTTCCTTGCAAAGACGCCCCAAGGTGCCAAGATCCTTGCACACCGCAATCCCACTCGCCTCCATGGCAGCGATCTTGGCGGTGGCGGTTCCCTGACCGCCGCTGACGATGGCCCCGGCATGCCCCATGCGACGACCAGGAGGGGCGGTCACCCCGGCGATGAAACCGACCACCGGCTTTTTCATGTTGGCCTTGATCCAGGATGACGCCTGCTCTTCGGCGTTGCCGCCGATCTCACCAACCATGACTACCGCCTTGGTTTCCGGATCATCATTGAAGGCCTTGAGGCAGTCAAGAAAGCCGGTACCGTTGACCGGGTCACCGCCGATGCCGACGCAGGTAGTCTGACCGAGGCCGACCTGGGTCAACTGGTGCACGACCTCGTA
>CAYSON010000537.1:0-690 GCA_964432635.1 uncultured Desulfopila sp. | reverse complement strand
GTGATGTTGCCGGGAGAGTTAGGGCCGATCAGACGGCGGCTCTTGGTGGCCAGGTAGTTTTTCACCCGCAGCATGTCCATCACCTGCACCCCTTCGGTGATACAGACAATCACCTCGACACCGGCATCAACCGCCTCAAGGATGGCGTCGGCGGCAAAGGGCGGTGGAACCAAGATCATCGAGGCGTTGGCACCGGTCTGCTCCCTCGCCTCCTGCACTGTGTTGAACACCGGCACCGCATCCATTTTCTGCCCGCCCTTGCCGGGAGTGACTCCAGCAACCACGTTGGTGCCGTAGGCGATGCACTGCTGGGTGTGAAACTGTCCCTCTTTGCCGGTGATACCCTGCACCAGCACTCGTGTAAGTTTGTTAACGAAGATACTCATGATTCCCTTCCCCGAATGTGTTATCGACAACCTCTGCGGCCGCGAGAATTAGGCAACGATCTCCGCCACTTTACGGGCGGCGTCGGAAAGATCGGTGGCATTGATCAACTTCAACCCGGACTCGGCGAGAATGCGCCGGCCTTCCTCAACATTGGTGCCTTCCATGCGCACCACCACCGGCACCGACAGCTGTACCTTCTTGGCCGCCTGGACGACACCCTGGGCGAGAACATCGCAGCGCAGAATACCGCCGAAGATGTTGATGAGAATACCTTTCACCTTGGAGTCACTGAGGATGATGCGA
>CAYSON010000536.1:0-2429 GCA_964432635.1 uncultured Desulfopila sp. | reverse complement strand
AGGCACCTTTCAACTCGCGCACGTTGCCTGGCCAGGTATGGTTGACCAGCAGTTCCATGGTGTCGCGGCTGATGCCAGCGATGTCCTTGCCGCTTTTGAGGCGCAGCTTGCGAAAGAATTTCTCGGCCAGCTGGGGGATGTCCTCGACCCGTTCGCGCAGGGGCGGCAGGAAGATGGGGATGACGTTGATACGAAAGAAGAAGTCTTTACGGAATTCCCCCTTCTCCACCAGCTGCAGCAGATCCTTGTTGGTGGCCGAGATGATGCGCACGTCGGTGGTGATCGGGCTCCTCGAGCCGACCCGCTCGAGCACCTTTTCCTCGAGCACCCTGAGCAGCTTGGTCTGGGTGGGAATGGGCAGGTCGCCGATCTCGTCGAGGAAGATGTCGCCTTTGTCGGCCATTTCAAAACGGCCGACGCGGTCCTTATAGGCGCCGGTATAGGCACCGCGTACGTGGCCGAAGAGCTCGCTTTCGAGCAGCGATTCGGTAAGACCTGGCGCAGTTGACCTTGATGAATGGCGCCTCGCGGCGCAAGCCGATGTCGTGGATGGCGCGGCTGACCAACTCCTTGCCGGTGCCGCTTTCGCCATAGATGATCACCGGGGCATCGGAGGCGGCGGCGTTTTCGATCATGTCAAAGACCCGCTGCATCGGTGCCGAACTGCCGACGATGCCGTGAAATTCATCGCCGGAGTGGAGCTGGCGGCGAAAGTCCTCGAGCTGGTTTTCCTTTTCGGTGATTTCCGAAAGGTCGGCGAGGGTTTCCACCGCTCCGATGACTATTCCCGCCGCATCGCGAAGCGGTGCGGCGTTTTTCAGCACGTTGACCAGGGTGCCATCCTTTTTGCGGATACGACAACGCCGTTCCTAGGTATCGTCCCCCTGGAAAAATCCGCACCACCTCTGCCCGTCATGGCCGGCAGTGACACCGCACGACTGGCACTGGAGGATGTCGCAGGTACGTCCGATCAGCTCTTCCCGCGAGTAGCCGGTGATCTTCTCGAAGGCCTTGTTGACTGAGACGATGGCGCCCCGGGTGTTGCCGATCATGATGCCGTCGCGCAGGGTGTTGACCACCGTTTTCCAGTAACCGTCCAGCTCCCCACCAGTCATGTGCGACTCCACGAGACAACCAAAAACACTAAACATAGCGCCATATGGGAGGTGGTGCCGACATTGTCGTATATGCACCACCTGTAAACCTTAGCACCTGTAAAGTACAACACCCTTAACGTCTTAGCAAATTGTCGCCAATCATACCTGTTTTTGTCGGCTCTTTCAATCGATTTGACGAAAACGTCAACTAATAACAATTTAATTTCAAACAAAAAAATTTGATAGGAAGCTGTTGCTAAGGCTTCGTTGGGGCTATGGTCCAAATCTTGCTATGTTGGTAACGTTTGTCAAACCGGGGATAAAAGGTGCTCATGGCGGATTATAAGCTCGACTTCAGAAATACCTTCTCTTCCTTCTCGCTGCTCAAGATGACTGAGATCTTCGGCCGTATGCTGCTGCGAGAGACCATGGAGATCTGTGGCTCCGATCCTGACATCAGGCGCGACCTGCTCAAGGTGCTCCCCGAAAACTCCTTCGACCTAGTGAAGAGCGACGAGGACCAGGGAGGCCAGGACTGTTACACCATAAAAATACGAAAGCGTTGTCGATGATGGCTTCGCCGCGGCCTTAGCTGCCCCGGCAGAGTGGAGACGATTATCTCAATAACAAGATGTGAACGGAAAAAGGAAAGACCTATGACGGAAAGCGGCATTACCATCAGAGGGAAAAAGAAGAGTTCCTTTATGGAAACGGTCAAGGAGATCCTCCCCGAGGGAGGCAATCTCAATCTTTGTCTCACCTGCGGGGCCTGTGTTTCGGGTTGCCCGGCAACCGGCCTTGCGGACATGGATCCACGGAAATTTCTCCGAATGGCGGCAATGGGCATGGACGAGGAGATAACCACCACCCCGTGGGTTTGGATGTGTACCATGTGTCAGCGGTGCATCTATGTCTGTCCGATGAAGATCGACATCCCGCAGCTGGTGTATAATACCAGGGGCACTTGGCCGCGGGATAAGCGCCCGAGCGGTATTCGCAACTCCTGTGACATGGCGATGAGAAATGACTCGAACAGCGCCATGGGCACCGCCCCCGACGATTTTATCTTTGTCGTCGAGGACGTTCTCGCCGAATACCAGGAATCTCAGCCTGAATTTAAAGATATGCTGGCGCCGATTGATAAAGAGGGCGCCCATTTCTTTGTCAACCAAAACTCCCGTGAGCCGGTAACAGAACCGGATGAAATGGTGCCGTTGTGGAAGATTCTCCACCTGGCCGGGGTCGACTGGACCTACGGCAGCAAAGGCTGGGCGGCGGAAAATTACTGTCTGTTCCTCGCCGATAACGCCTGCTGGGAGCATGTTACCAGGG
>CAYSON010000535.1:0-2430 GCA_964432635.1 uncultured Desulfopila sp. | reverse complement strand
CACCCTGGCGGATCTCGACCCGGCCCTGCCGCCCTCAGCCGGCCCCCTGCTGCCACCACTGCTTGAGCAGGCCTATTACCGTGCGGAGCAAGTGGATGACGCCTACAGGACCGCGATGAACGGCTGGCTGCGCCACTACCTGCACCGCACACAGCAGAGCGGCGGCAGCGGCGAGGAACGGCGACGGCGGATGAACCGGGTCAACCCCCGCTATGTATTGCGCAACTATCTGGCACAACAGGCCATCGACCGCGCCGAGGGCGGCGATTTTTCCATGACCCGCGAGCTCCTCGACACCCTGCGCCACCCCTACGACGAGCAGCCGCACCGCCAGCATCTAGCAGCCAAGCGGCCGGAATGGGCCCGCCATAAGGCGGGATGCTCGATGCTCTCCTGCAGTTCCTGAACTCGTCAAACAAAAAAAAGCCCTTTCCGGCACGCCGGAAAGGGCTCTTCAACGCTCGGCATCAGTGCCGCGATATTAATTCCAGATCACCCGATGTTCCAGATAGTCAAGCTGCTCACGCGGGCTGAGCTTGTCGAAATCATCCGGCTCATCTTTGGCGCGATTCAAGGCACAGACATATTGTCGACCATCCTTGACCTTTACCAGGATATACGCTTCGTAGGTCCCTCTCATGTCGAGCCTCCTTGGGTTTCATGTTGACGAAAGGAGCAAGACCCCTTCGCTGCCGTTTCCCACAGTATATAGCCAAAACCGGGCGAGGACCAGAGCCTGCGGCAAATAAATCGCCTGGTTGACAAGGCCCCCCGGGTTCGGTGTAACATACCGGCCATTTTGTGGAAAGCCTTACCTGAAATCTTTATGGAGAAACAGCATGGAACCCATCACCTGGGGCGAGTTCGAAAAAGTCGAGATTCGTGTCGGCACCATTGTCGCCGTCGACGACTTTCCCAAGGCGCGCGTCCCCGCCTATAAGCTGCAGGTCGATTTTGGGCCGGAGATAGGCATCAAGAGATCGAGCGCCCGCATCACCGACCTCTACGGCAAGGAGGAACTGCTCGGCCGCCAGGTGGTCGGGGTGGTCAACTTCCCGCCCAAGCAGATCGGCCCCTTTGTTTCGGAGTGCCTGGTCACCGGCTTTGCCGACAGCAATGGCGCGGTGGTGCTGGCGGTGCCGGATCGCCCGGTCGGCAACGGCGCCAAGCTGCACTGAGAGGGGCTACGCCCGCCCTCACAGGAGCAGCACCACCGAAAGCGAAAGAAAGGAGAGCAGGGTCGAGAGGACGATGGCCGCCGAGGCCAGTTCGGTATCGCTGCCCATCTGGCTGGAGAGGATATAGATGGCGGTGGAAACCGGCAGGGCGAGAAAGATCATGCCCACCTTGAAGGGCAGACCGGTGACCCCGTAGAGGGCAAAAAAACCCCAGCCGAAGAGGGGCAGCACCACCAGTTTCAAGAAGGCGGCGAGCAGGGCCGGGCGAAGATTGCCGCGTACCCCGGAAAAGGTCAGCGAGCCGCCGATGGAGATCAGGGCCATGGGCAGGGCGGCGGAGGAGACCAGGCTGAGGGCGTTGTCGATAAACACCGGGAAGGAACCAAGCAGGCGCGAATAGACGATACCCGCCAGACAGCCGAGAATGAGCGGGTTGCCGATCAGGGCGCGGGTGATGACCGTCAGCCGCTGCCGCACCCCCGTCGCCTCACCGGAATAGACAATACAGGTGGAAACGGCGAAGAGGTTGATCAAGGGAATGGCCAGGCCGATCATGATCCCGAACAGCTTGACCCCCTCGGAGCCGAGGCTGTTGAGGATCACCGCCACCCCGATATAGGTGTTGAAGCGATAGCAGCTCTGCGAGAAGGACCCGGCCTGGAAATCGGTAATCGGCCGAAATCTGATAACCAATGCGCTCAGTAAAAACATGGCCAGCAGGGCCGAATAGCAGGCCAGGCAAAAGGCCCAGGGAATACCCGCTTCGGTGCCGGCGCCGCCGATCTTCCAGAAGAGCATCAGGGGAAAGAAAAACGAATAGATGAGCCTGTCGACCACCACCAGGAAAGGTCCGTCGGTGAGGCCGCGCCGCTTGAGCAGGGCGCCGAAAAGCAGCAGGGCGAAGATGGGAAAGAGCGAGTTGAGAACGATCACGGCACACTCCACGGCTGGGGGTTGGGTCGCTTTCCCTTACACCCTTTTTGCGGAAAGCTCAACCGGCGCCTATCAGCAAAGGCAATCCCACAATTTCCTTGCGGCCGGCAAGCCATTGGCTATACTTCGGCAGCCACCGTAGGAAGCGGGTGAAGCCGGCGAGCTGAGGTTTTTTTCCAAGGAGAACGACATGACCATGAAAACCATGATCCATAAAGGCTATCATGGCAGCATCGAAATCAACAAAATCGACTATTCTCTCCTCGGCAAGATCCTCTTTTTGAACGAGGACATCACCTACCAAGGCGCAAGCTTTGTC
>CAYSON010000534.1:0-2434 GCA_964432635.1 uncultured Desulfopila sp. | reverse complement strand
CTCCGGCTGCGGCAAGACCACCCTCCTCAATATCATCTCCGGCCTTCTCGTGCCGACCTGCGGTCAGGTGCTGTTCAACGACCAGGATGTCACCCGGCTGCCCACCGAGCAGCGCAACATCGCCCAGATTTTTCAGTTCCCGGTGATCTACGACACCATGACGGTGTTTGAGAACCTCGCCTTCCCCCTGAAAAATCGGGGAAGGAGCAAGGAGGAGATCGAACCTCGGGTCATTGCCCTGGCCAAGATGCTCGGCTTAGACAAGGACCTGCGCACCAAGGCGCAGCATCTCACCGCCGACGCCAAGCAGAAGATCTCGCTCGGCCGCGGCTTGATTAGACAACACGTCGCCGCCATCCTCTTCGACGAGCCACTCACCGTCATCGACCCCCACCTCAAATGGGAACTGCGCTCGCAGCTCAAGTATCTGCACAAGAAGTTCGGCTTCACCATGATTTACGTCACCCATGATCAAACCGAGGCCCTGACCTTCGCCGATGAAGTGATCGTCATGTACGAGGGCGAGATCGTTCAAGTCGGTACTCCCGAGGATTTGTTCGAGCGTCCCGAGCATACCTTTGTCGGCTACTTCATCGGCTCACCGGGAATGAACATCATCCCCTGCCAGGTCGACGGCAACAAGGCCCTGCTCGAAGGCCACCATGTGGTGCTGCCCCGTCGCTACCCAGACATCCCCGACAAGGCCACGGTGGCCCTTGGTATCCGTCCGGAGCATCTGTCGCTTGGCCCACCCGCAAACGGCGGCCTGCCGGTGACAATCCACAAAGTCGACGATATCGGCCGCCACAAAATCGTTCGGGTCGGCGCCGGCGAACGCATTTTCAACGTGGTCGCGGCCGAGTTCTCCGCCGCCCCCGGCGAACCAGCCAGCCTGATCTTTGATATGGCGCACACCAACATCTACATCAACGATCACCTGGCCCCGGGAGAGCCCCTATGATCGCCAAACAGAAAAACCAGAAAGCCTGGTTCATGGTGCTACCGGTCTTCCTCGTCGTCGCCTTCAGCGCCGTTATTCCCCTGATGACCGTGGTCAACTACTCGGTGCAGGACACCTTCGGTAACAACGAGTTCTTTTGGGTGGGCATGGACTGGTTCAAGGAACTGATCCACTCCGAGCGCTTCCACGACGCCTTTCTCAAGCAACTGATGTTCTCGGGGATCATTCTCGCCATCGAGGTGCCGCTGGGCATCATCATCGCCCTGGCCATGCCGCGTAAGGGCTGGGGGGTGCCGGTGTGCCTGATCCTCATGGCCCTGCCGCTGCCCATTCCCGGGAACGTGGTGGGCACCATCTGGCAGATCTTCGGCCGGGTCGACATCGGCCTCTTGGGCCACAGCATCGCCGCCATGGGTTTTCAGTATAATTACGTGCAGGACCCGCTGGCGGCCTGGATCACCCTGGTGGTCATGGACGTCTGGCACTGGACCAGCCTGGTGGTGCTGCTCTGCTATGCCGGCCTCTGCTCGATTCCCGACGCCTACTATCAGGCGGCCAAGATCGACGGGGCCTCGCGCTGGGCGGTGTTTCGCTACATCCAGCTGCCGAAGATGCAGCGGGTGCTGCTCATCGCCATCCTCCTGCGCTTCATGGACAGCTTCATGATCTATACCGAACCCTTCGTGGTCACCGGCGGTGGCCCCGGCAACTCCACCACCTTTATGTCCATCGATCTGGTCAAGATGGCAGTGGGTCAGTTCGACCTCGGCCCGGCCGCGGCCATGTCCCTGGTCTACTTTCTCATCATCCTCCTGCTCTCCTGGGTCTTCTACACAGTGATGAGCAATATCGGCGAAGAAGCCAAGGGGGGCAAATAGTATGCGCGGCAAATGGCTGATCCCCACCGTCTATATCGTTTTTCTCCTTTTGCCCATCTACTGGTTGATCAACATGAGCCTTAAGACCAACGAGGAAATCCTCTCGGTCTTCAGCCTCTGGCCACACAACCTGACCCTTGACAACTACCGGGTCATCTTCACCGATGCCTCGTGGTACTCGGGTTATATCAATTCGATGATCTACGTCGGCATCAACGTGGTCATCTCGGTGAGCTTCGCCCTGCCCGCCGCTTACGCCTTCTCGCGCTACAGCTTCGTCGGCGACAAGCACCTCTTCTTCTGGCTGCTCACCAACCGCATGGCCCCGCCGGCGGTCTTTGCCCTGCCTTTTTTTCAACTCTATTCCTCGATAGGGCTCTTTGACACCCACATCGCCGTGGCCATCGCCCACTGCCTCTTTAATCTGCCCCTGGCGGTGTGGATCCTTGAGGGCTTTATGTCCGGCATCCCCAAGGAGATCGACGAAACCGCCTTTGTCGACGGCTACTCCTGGCCGCGCTTCTTCGTCAAGATCTTTATCCCCAATATCGCTTCGGGCATCGGCGTCACCGCCTTTTTCTGCTTTATGTTCTCC
>CAYSON010000533.1:0-2439 GCA_964432635.1 uncultured Desulfopila sp. | reverse complement strand
CGCAAACATTGAGTTGGTCGAGGGTTCGCTGCTCTTTGGCGAGCAGTGCCTCGGTGCTCTTTCTCGTGCCCGAACCGCGCTCGCGCACGATAAAGGGCAAGCGGCAGAACTCATCGATGGTGACCGACATGGGGGCGGGATGGCTGCCGGCAGCGATAAGTATCAGCTGATCGTTTATGAGCGACTGGTATTTGAGCTTGGGCGCGACAATCTTGGCCCCGACCACGCCGAGATGGAGATCGTTGCTGGCCACCTCGGAAACGATGCGCGCCGAATCGTGAATGCGGATCTCAAAAGAGATCTCCGGGAAGCGGTGCTTGAAGGCAGTGGCGATGGCCGGCAGGATGTAAGACCCGGGAATGGTGGAAGCGCCGATGAGCAGCTCTCCGGAGACCGAAGACTGAGTCAAGCTGATCTCCTCCTCAAGGCGGCGGAGGTCTTCGAGAATGGCAATGGCCCGTGGGTAGAGGGCCTCGGCCTCAGCGGTGGGCAGAATCGAGCGCCCCAATCGATCGAAAAGACGGCAATTGAGCCGCGCCTCAAGGTTCTGAATATGCTCACTCACCGTCGGCTGACTGGTGTACAGTTCTTCGGCTGCCTTGGTAAAGCTGCGTGTGCGATAGACGGATACAAAAATTTTCAGGTGTCGCGTTTCGATGGCCGTTCCTCTTCTTCCTCTGTTTACTTCATTGCCATAACATCAGCTTCCGATAGGGAACGAGTGCTCCTCGGCTAAGGGGCGGCGGGGAGACGTCAAATACGCAGACCCTATCGATCAAGGCCCGACCGATCGGAACTCCGTATTTGACAAGCGGAAGCAGCTTTTGTATAAGCGGTGCTACTCTAGCCTCTCGCTCCCGGACCACCCCCAACAACCATGACCCACTTCTCACCTCTTCTCGATCTACGGAAAGCCCGGTGTCGCATGCCCAACGCCGGAATGCTGGCATGGGCTAAACAGCTTGCCATTTTATTCCGCGCCCTGTCAACAAAGAAGACAACGGTTCCGGCACTCCACACTAAGCATCGTTTGCAGCAGCATCCCACCGCCACCGGCTGCACTGGTTGCGGCAAATGCCGGGCAGTCTGCCCATTTCTCCAGATTTATGGCACCCCCAAAGAAATTTGCGGAAGGAGCGAGGGGCCTGCAAGGATGCGCGACATCGCCTATCGCTGCAGCCTCTGCGGTCTATGCAACGAGGTTTGCCCGGAACACCTTGATCTCCAATCGTTTTTTTTGGAGATGCGCAGTTCCGCAGTCAGCGCCGGGGTGGTCTCCTGGCGCCCCTATCTGCCGATGCTGTTTTACGAGTGGGTGGGTCGGTCACGCTTGTTTTCCCTGGAGATACTCCCCCAAGGGTGCGACACGGTCTTTTTCCCGGGTTGCGCCCTGCCCGGCGCCTATCCTCAGGAAACCCTCTCCCTCTTTCGACGCCTGCGCTTGTTGCAACCTCATCTCGGTATCATCCTTGACTGCTGCAACAAGCCTTCGCACGATCTCGGCCGCACAGAGGTCTTCGCCTCGCGCTCCGGCAAGCTCTTCACCCGACTCACCTCCTCCGGCATCTCCACGGTGATCACCGCCTGTCCCAGCTGCGCCGATCTTTTTCGCTCCTTTGCCCCGGAACTACACGTCACCACCGTTTACCAATATCTCGCGGAAAGGCAGTCGACTGTTTCCCTCCCTGCCGCAACTCCCCTGACCGTGCACGATGCCTGCGTCCTGCGCCGTGACAGCGGGACCCACCTGGCGGTGCGATCTCTCCTCTTCTCCCTTGGCTACCAGGTTGTGGAAATGGATCACAGTCGCCAGCAGACCCTCTGCTGTGGTCAGGGCGGCATGGTCGCCGCCGTCGATCGCCCTCTGGCAGCAGCGTGGAGGGAGCAGCGCCTTGCGGAAAGCAAGGGAACGACCACCGTAGTCTACTGTGCCGGCTGCGCCGCCAGTCTCAGCAGCACCGCGCCGGTCCTGCACCTGGCACAACTCCTCGCTGAACCCAAAGGAGTTACCCTGCCCGAAAAGCCGGTATCGCCCCCATTCACCTACTACCATCGACTGCGCCTGAAGTGGCGGCTGCGAAGCGGACAAGGCAAGTAACCGCCCCCGCCGCCACCCCATAGGGCGACATTACGGCACCCCTCTATTGACAGGAATGGCGCGACCTCCTACTATTGTCTGGCCGTCTTAGAGGAATAACCTCCCGGGCTGAACACCCCAATCAGGCAGGAGCTTATGCAACGCGTCTACCAGCACATGCGGGAATTCATCCAATCGGAGTCGGCCGGCGGCATCCTCCTGGTCTGCGCGGCGGCACTGGCAATGATTGCCGCCAACTCGCCCGCCCAGGGTGTCTATCGCTATTTGGTCGAGCTGCCGGTGCAGGTGCGAGTCGGCCCGGTGGAAATCGCCAAACCGCTGCTGCTATGGGTCAACGACGG
>CAYSON010000532.1:0-2441 GCA_964432635.1 uncultured Desulfopila sp. | reverse complement strand
GTCGCCGCCTGCGGCAGGCCTTACCGTCCAAGGCAAACGGCTATGCCTTGTCGTTTTTTCCGGACTTGAAAGTGGGTGAAGGTGCGGCCGGACTGCTGCGAGCCGAGGATCTCATTGCCCGACACGGCGGTGACGAATTTCTCAGCCTGTTGATTCATGTCAAAGATGTCGAGGCGGTGAAATCCATTGCCCGACGGGTTGTCGATACCCTTTGCCTGCCCATGGAGATTGCCGGCAAGAAAATCGCAGTCGGCGCCAGTATCGGCATCGCTGTCTTTCCCGGGGAGGGCACAACCCTTGAGGAGCTCATTCAAAAGGCCGACAAGGCCATGTATATGGTGAAACGCTCGGGAAAAGGGACGTATCGCTTTTTTCAGCAAATCGCCGGTGAAAAGTAGTTGTTGCACGGATAGCGCCGATTGAATAGCATAGCGGTGGAACCGTTTGCGGAGAAAAGGGTTCTGATGGGACAAGGGCTTAACGCTTCAGGTCGTAATCTTTTCCTTTTGGGAGGGAGGCAATGAAAACCACGGCTGCCAGCATCATGGCGACGGAATTCCCCACGCTCCGGCCGGAAACCCCGCTTACCGAAGCAATCAGTATGTTTCGCGAATCTTCCCGGCAGCATGGCCGCCGCCTGTTCGGCATAATCGTCGTCGATACCTATCAACACCTGGTGGGGATGCTGTCTATGTACGATATTCTTCTCTATGTGCGCCCAAAACACATTCAGGTCTGGGGGGCAATGGAGGATATCGATGTCGTTGGTTTGATCGATGCGGCCGGCAATCGCCTCAAGTCAATCCTTGTCGGCGATATCATGACCCCCGAGGTCATTACCGTCGGACCCCAGGTCGATCTGTTCATGGTCCTTGATATCATGATTAAAAAACACGTACGTCGACTGCCGGTGGTGGAAGATCAGCGCATTATCGGCATGGTCTATATTTCCGACCTGTTCAACCATCTGCTGGAAAGGATCGGCGATTAAGGGCAGGTGGCAACCCGGACGCAATCACCTCATCATCTTGGAGCAGTTATGGGTCTGGCCAACACCCTCCGCCATCTCAGCGTCAATAAGGCCATGCGTCGGCAGGTCATCACTCTTCCCCCGGACAAGACCGTCGGTCATGGCATCAACAGTGTTATCAAATACAAGGTAAACGCCCTGCTGGTCGTCGATGGTGCTCAGCAGCCCCTGGGCGTGGTGTCGAAAACCGATATCATGGGGGCCTATTATGCCGGTTTGGAGATCGATTCCCCCCTTGAGTATATAATGGTGTCGCCACCGCTTTTTTGCAGAGCTGAGGATTCACTGGAAACCGCCCTTGAGCAGATGCGGACAAACAAGATATATCGGCTGTATGTCACCGATAACAGCTCCGGCGAGGTCGTCGGCGCCTTGGCCTATCCTGATATTGTCGGCCTTCTCTACCAGTATTGTCGGCAGTGTGAATAAGAAAAAGCGTCCGGAGGAAAGCGATTGTGTTCACCGGTTCAAGGTGCGAGAGCTGATGAGCCAGGGGGTAAAAAGCCTCACCCTGCACGAATCGCTTAATACGGTTATGGAAGCCCTTTCGGCGTATAGGTTCGGCGCCATGCTGATCAGCGATGTCGACGGTCTGCCGCGGGGGGTGATCTCCAAAACTGATCTGGCCCTTGCCTATAAACGCGGGGTCAGTCCACTGGAGGAAGCAGAAAAGATCATGTCGGCGCCAGTGCATACCTGCGACGCCGATTCCCTGCTGGAAGAAGCAATCAAAAAAATGATCATCGAAGACATCCACCGATTGTTCGTCCATGAAGGTCATCGGCAAAATCTGGTCGGTGTCCTTTCCCTGTCGGACGCAGCCCGAGGCCGCTCCGGTTCCTGCCACGGCTGCGTCTCCAGCCGTATCAAGATTGAAGATCAGGAGTAGACCATTCTCGAGAAGGCCCTTTTTTCCATTTCTTTGTTAAACTCGTAAAATTTTCCTTGGAATATTGTGTAGATGTTTCCGGAGATTTTTTGAGGTTGCCTCGATCTGAGAGGAAACTTCTCTTCTCGGACAATGGCATTATTTTCGTTAAAGAGCTAAAAATAGGTATTTTTACCTATATGAAAAATCATCAAATATGGTCAGGTTACAATGCTCATGGGAGGGGGGATTGTCCTGAACAAGAATCACTTCGACTGATCGCTCACCAGCCGTCGACAGTTGCCGGATGAACCGCCACCCTATTTTGTCTATGGATTATCTGCGAGTTGTTGCCCGCCGTGTTGGTCAGCACAGACAAGGAGGCGGAGCGAACCTGGCAAACTACTCTCTGGAGGGTAACCATGATGAATGTACGTGCTGTGCTGATTCTGCTGTTGCTTCTCTGTCTTGCCGGCTGCACCGGCCAACAACGGCCCGAGACCTCCGGCGGCACCCCACCCGAATCAGGATCGGCGGATTATC
>CAYSON010000531.1:0-2454 GCA_964432635.1 uncultured Desulfopila sp. | reverse complement strand
GGCCATGTGGATCACGGTAAAACCAGCTTTATCCGTGCCCTTACCGGCTTTGAGACCGACCGTTTGAAAGAGGAGAAGGAGCGCGGTATTACCATCGAACTCGGTTTCGCCTATCTTGATCTGCCTTGTGGCCACCGCGTCGGCATTGTCGATGTCCCCGGCCATGAGAAGTTTGTCAAGACCATGGTTTCCGGGGTTTCTGGCATCGATATCGTCGCCTTTATCGTCGCCGCCGACGAGGGCATCATGCCCCAGACCATCGAACACTTCGAGATCTGCCGCTTGATGGGCGTCAAACAGGGGGTGGTGGTGGTCACCAAGAAAGATCTCGTCGAGCCGGAGTGGCTGGAGATGGTGAGCGAAGAGATTAGTGACTTCTGCGCCGGCAGCTTTCTTGAGGGCGCTCCCATTCTCCCTGTGTCGTCGGTCTCCGGTGAAGGCATCGAGGAGGTACGCCGGACCCTGGATGCAATAGTGAGCAAGCACGATTTTCGCGAGGTATTCGGGCCGTTCCGCTTATCGGTGGATCGGGTTTTCGCGATGAAGGGCTTTGGTGCCGTGGTGACTGGCACCTCCATCTCCGGGCGGGTTGCCATCGGAGAGGATCTGCGCATTTATCCCACCGAACAGGTCAGCAAGGTGCGCGGCATTCAGGTGCATTCCCAGTCGGTGCCGGAGGTCGAGGCCGGTCATCGAACTGCTATCAATCTGCAGGGCGTTGATCATGCCGAAATTGCCCGGGGCATGGTGTTGGCTCCGCCGGGTAGCCTGCAGGCCAACTATGTCCTCGACTGCCATTTTCTCTACCTGGGGGCCAATGCCAAGCCGATCAAGCACCGCACCCGGGTGCGCGTCCACCTCGGCACCGCCGAAATCCTCGGCCGTGTCTCCCTGCTTGACCGTGACGAGCTGCAACCCGGCGATGAGGCTCCGGTGCAGTTGTTGCTCGAGGAGACCGCCTCGGTGTGGTCGGGGGACCGCTATGTGGTGCGCAGCTACTCTCCGGTGGCAACCATCGGCGGCGGCATGGTGCTGGGCAACGTGTCGCCGCGCAAGCGCAAGCGCCTGGCTGAAGGTGACCGGCTCTACAACAAACAGATCCTTACTGTGCTCAAAGATGGCACCGTCGAGGAAAAAGTGCTCTTCCTTCTTCGTGAGAGCGGCGAGCAGGGCTTGACCGCCGACGATCTCGCCATTCGTGTCGGCCTCTTTGGCAAACACCTCAAGAAGGCCTTGAACGACCCCATTTCCACCAAGAAGATGGTGGTGGTTGACTCCGCCTCGCAGCGCTACGTGGCGGTGGAGATAGCCGAGCGGATGAAAGAGCTATTGATCACCAGCCTCACCGCCTATCATGGTCACAACCCCCTGCAACAGGGCATGGCCAAGGAAGAGTGGCGCACTGGCCTAGGGCGCAAGGTCGATCCCAAAGTCTTTCAGTACTGTGTCAACGAGCTGATTCGTAAAGGGGTGGTGGTTCAGGAGGAGTCGATGGTTCGTCTCGCCGGCCACGCCGTGGCGCTCAAGGCCGACGAGGAGCAGTTGCGCCACGATCTCAGCGAGTGGTATCGTTCGCGCGGGCTATCCACCCCGACCATCCGGGAGACCATGGACCAGTTCGCCGAATATCCGCCGCAGCTGGTTAAAGAGGTGCTCGATCTGCTGCTGCGCGACGGCAGGCTGTTCAAGATCAGCGAATCGCTCTATTACACCCGCGAGCTGATTGAGCCGTTGATTGCCTCGGTACTCAAGTACATGGAGGAGCACGGCGAGATCGACGCCCCGGCCTTTAAGGATCTCACCGGGCTGACCCGCAAGTTCTCCATTCCCATCCTCGAATATCTTGATCGCGTTAAACTGACCATGCGTATCGGCGACAAGCGAATCCTCCGCAAGAAAAGTTGAGGCGGCCGGTTACCACTCGCTGACCCTCTCAACCTCTGTCTTGCCCTCAGCGGGAGACGATAGTTGGCGCCATTCGATCATCAGGAACATGTTGGTTGCCTTGGTGATGCGGTAGTGGTGGCTGATTTCCAGGCCGGGCAGGGCGACAATGTCGTTTTTCGTGGCGAGGACCGGCCAGGCGAAACGTTCTTTCGCCGCAATCTTGCGCTCGTTGAGGAATCGATTGACTTTCTTGCTGCCCACCCCGTTGCAAGGGGTGAATCGCTCCCCCGGCTGTACCGAGCGGAGCAGCAGGGGGAATTTGATGTTGTCGGCGTCAAGATTTTGCTGTCCGGGACTTGTATTGCTCAGGGGCAGCAAGGTGAGACGGAGCTCCCGGTTGATTGCGGGGAGCGGGTAGCTTCCCGGGCCGGCGATGATCACTTCGATAACCGGCGGGGTGGCGTTCACCATCCTTCCTTTTGGCGGCATAAGGACGAGAAAGAAGTGCAGTTCCCCGCCACGACGCAAGGCGCGAAGGCCGCGGTCAAGATGCAGCACTCCCCCGTT
>CAYSON010000530.1:0-2454 GCA_964432635.1 uncultured Desulfopila sp. | reverse complement strand
GAAAATCGGGCTTGCCCCATCGATTCTTCTCGGGGGCGTCTTTATGGGGCTGGTTTTCGGCATGGCGCCGTTGACCATAATGACCACCGGCCTCCTTGCCCTGAGCCGCGAAAAATTCCTCCTTCTTGCCGCCATTGTCGGTCTGATCATGGTTCTCTCCGATGGCCTGGAACGGTCCGGACAGTCGCGGCGATTAATGGACGCCCTGTCCGGTTACCTGACCGGTCCTCGCTTGCGCCTGGTGTTCTTTCCCGCCCTGATCGGGTTGTTGCCGATGCCCGGCGGGGCGATCTTTTCGGCGCCGATGGTGAAAACCATGGGTAAAAATATGGACCTGCCGCCCGAGGACCAGGCCTTGATCAACTATTGGTTCCGTCATGTATGGGAGACCGCTTGGCCGCTCTATCCCGGGATCATCCTCACCGTCGCCTTGGCCGAGATCCCCATAGGCACCTTTATTTCCAAGACCTGGCCGGGCGTGGCCGCGATGTTTGGTCTCGGCTGGATCTTTTACCTGCGCCGGCTCCGTCCCGAGGCGGGGGCGAGAACTGCCGGGAGCGGGACACGCTCCGCCCCGGGAGTGGTGGTGCGCGAGGGCTTGCCGCTGTTCATCGCCATCGTCGGGGCGGTCGGTTGCGAGACCCTGCTCGCCCGGTTGGCCCCGGCTGTGCCCTTCGAGTGGGGGGTGATCGCGGCCCTACTCGCCGCGGTGGCGGCGTTGATGCTTGCCAACCGCCTTGGCCGCGCCTTTGTCGGTCAGGTGCTCGGGAAACCAAGTCTCTGGCAGATGATGTTGGTGGTGGCGGCGATCTTTGTCTTCAAGGATATCATGCAGGCGGCGGGGATCGTCGAGCAGATGGCGATTGCCGCCGGGGGCGGGGTGGCGCTGTTCGCCGCCGCCGTCTTTCTCCCCTTTCTGGTGGGCATGGTGGCCGGCATCAATGTCGCCTTCGTTGGCGCCACCTTTCCCCTGCTCCTTGGCCTTCTCCACAGTATGGGTCTCGACCACCAGATTCTCCCCTATCTGGTGCTTGCCACCTTTGCCGGCTTCACCGGGGTGATGATTTCCCCCATCCATATCTGTTTCGTCTTGACCTGCAACTACTTCGGCACGAGCATTGGCAGGGCGTGGCGGCGGGTGGTGGCGCCGTGCTGCTGCTTTCTCGCCGTTGGTGCGGTTTATTTTTTTCTGCTCCTATCCCTCGGCGCCTCGCCATGAACGGGTCGTCGTTCCAAGCTTTTCAATACCATGCTCACTTGACCCCGTAGGCCATAAAGACGCGCACCCTGGCGAGGTCACGGTGGCAACCGGATCGTCAGCAACCGGTCGAGGAAGTCGAGGCTGAAGGCGATGGCCCGGCAGGTCAAACCCTCGCAGAGATGGGGCGGCTGGTCGTCACTAAAGCCTTCGGGTCGCAGCTCACGACATAGCAGTACCAGCTTGCTGCTTCGGATCTGTTAAAGGCAGCGGTTTTCCGGCCGCAGGGCTTGGGGCTGTTATAGGGTGGCGAAGATTTCGCCGCTTTCCAGGCCGGTGTAGGAGCGCATCAGGTTGACGGTCAGGCAGGAGTGCACCGGGATGACGAGGAGGCAATGGCCGATTTTGATGTCGGAGATGTCCCTTTCCGCAACGACGACCACGCCGTGTTCCTGGGAAAGGCTTCGCACAATCATTCCTGGTACCAGTTCGCCCCAGCCGTTGCCGGTTCGGCGCACCACCTGGCCATAGATCTGGCCGAATTCGGGGTGAAGCAAGCGTTCCTTGGAGAGGTGGATACCACCGCCATAGAGCACCACCTCGCCTCGCCCGGGGTGCACCGCCACCACCGGGCAGGAGAGGGCGACGGCAATTTGCCCGACGTCGCAGGCGCCCAAAAGATGTTGCGTGAGGTCATAGAAGACGAAATTGCCGGGACGGATCTCGTCGACACCGGTGAAGTCGGTGGCGAGGCTGCAGCCCGGGGTGTCGCCAACCGAGACCAGGCACTGCGGGTAGCCTTGGCGGTAGCGGTCTTTGAGACGGGAGAGGCGCTGGCTGCCCTGGTGGTGTATGGCGAGCACCTCCTGCGGCGAATTGGCGGCATAGGTATGGCCGGCATGGGTGAGAAAACCCAGGAAGCGGAGTTTGGCACTCTGTCCGGCAGTCTCGAGGATGGCGTCGATGGCTGCGCTGTCAGTGGTATCGATGCCGGTGCGGCGGGCGCCGACATCGATCTTGACGAAGAAGCCCACCGGATCTCGGAGGCCTGCAGCGAGGATGCGGACGGCCTCGGCAGATTCAACCAGAAGGTTGAGGGTGATCCGCGCCGCCAGGCGGTTGATGGTCTCGATCTCGAGGATGTTGACCGGGAAGGCGACGGTGATGTCCTGCCAATCGCTGGCGAAATATTCGGCCATGGTCAGCGAGGAGACGGTGATCCGCGTCACTCCCACTTCCTTGAACCAGCGCCCCAG
>CAYSON010000529.1:0-2466 GCA_964432635.1 uncultured Desulfopila sp. | reverse complement strand
GTGGCGTCACTTTTCTTTGCTCCGACGGAGCAGGCGAAAAATAATTTGATAACGGAAGGTGTTCTTTCTTCGCGCGTCGAGATGACAGGCAATACGGTCATTGATGCGCTTTTGTATGCGGCGACCCAGAAGGTTGATCTCGCCGTTCTGGCCACCGGCATGCAGCCGTCTCTCGCCGTTCAGGGTGCCCCTGTAGCGCTCGCTCTCGATGCAGCTGGATTTATCATTCCGGATTACGACAAAGCGATCATTTCTGCCGGATGTGCTAAAAAAGCCGCCGATGTTGTTACCTGCACCCAATCATCAACCGCAGCTGCCCTGAAGGCAATTCAGGTTTCGAGGAGGTAAGACGCAATGGATAAAAAATTTTGTGCCTATATTTGTGCCGGCTGTGGCATCGGAGATGCGCTTGACATGGAGGCACTTGCCGGAGTAGTCAGCGGCGAGATGTCCATGGAATGTAAAAGCAACAACTTCCTTTGCGGTCCTGAGGGGTTGAAGCTCATTCAAGAAGATATCGCCGCTGGAGTGAACACCGTGGTCGTTGGCGCATGTTCGCCGCGGGTCATGACCAAGGAGTTCGATTTTGGAAAAGACACCATAACCGTGCGTGCCAACCTCCGTGAGCAGGTGGTGTGGGCAGAAGTAAAGCCTGCTGAAGGTCAGGCGCCGCACAAGGAAGCGGCTGCCTTCTTACAGGAAACCGCCGCCGACTATATGCGCATGGCCTGCACCAGAGCAAAGAAGACTTTGCCGCCGGAGCCCTACAAGCTTGAAATGATCAACAAGACCATCCTCGTCATGGGTGGAGGTTTGGCCGGCCTGACTGCAGCCAAGGAAGCGGCAGCGGCCGGGTACAGCGTCATTCTGGTAGAAAAGGAAGCGAAACTTGGTGGTAAGGCCGCCGGCTGGCGCAAGAGTTTTCCGAGCAAGGCTCCATGGACCACACTCGAGGACAATCCCATCGATGCCATGATTGCCGCGGTTGAGAAAAACAGTCTAATCACTGTCAAAACTGCCACGGAAGTCGCTCGTATCTCGGGGGCGCCCGGCAATTTCGGCGTGACCTTCAAAGCCGCCGGCAGCAAAGGCGAGTGGGATGCTCCGCAAAAGGTCACCGTCGACCAAGCAGACCTGATCGCCAAGGGAGAGCTGGCCGATCCCAATACCGGGTTGACAAAATACACTGAACTCAACCCGGAAGCGGCTATGGTCGGGTCGGTGGTTCTGGCAACTGGTTGGACGCCCGCCGACGTCTCCCAGTACGAGCATCTCGGCTACGGCAAGGTCAAGAATGTGGTGACCAACGCTGAGTTTGAAAAGATGGCAAAAACCGGCAAAGTTCCTGCAAATGTTGCCTTTGTGCAGAGCCCAGGCGGAAAAGATCATGATAAGGACTTCCCGTATTGCAACTCGGTAACCTCGATGGTGGCCCTGAAGCAGGCCCAATATGTCTGTGCAGACAATGCCGAGGGCAAGGCCTATATTCTCTACCAGCACATGCGTACCCCCGGGCACATGGAGCTTTATTATAAAAGCGCCCAGAATACCGACGGGATCTTCCTCACCAAGGGAAATGTCATGAAGGTTGAGGAGAGCGGGGCAGGCTTGTCGGTGGCAGTGGAAAACACCCTGCTTGGTGAGGACATTACCATCAATGTCGACATGGTGGTGCTTGCTGCCGGCATGGAACCGACTACACTCAACGACGACACCATTAACCTTGCCTACCGCCAAGGTCCGGCGTTTGTTGATCTCGATCTCTTTGACGGGTATGCCGACTCGCATTTTATCTGTTTCCCCTATGAAACCCGGCGGACCGGCGTCTATGCCTGTGGCGGTGTCCGCAAGGCCGAGACCATGGAAGAAGCGATCGACGATGCCACCGGTGCAGCGCTCAAGGCCATCCAGTGCATCGAGTCCACCGACAGGGGCGTCTCTGTCCATCCGCGGTCTGGGGATACTACCTATCCGGAGTTTTTCATGCAGCGCTGTACCCAGTGCAAACGCTGCACCGAGGAGTGTCCTTTCGGCGCCCTTGATGACGACGAGAAGGGGACACCTCTGCCGAATCCGACTCGCTGCCGCCGTTGTGGTACCTGCATGGGAGCTTGCCCGGAGCGCATTATCGGCTTCAAGGACTACAATATCGACCTGATCGGGTCGATGATTAAATCTATCGACGTTCCCGAAGATGACGAAGACCGGTTGCGCATTCTTGTTCTCGCATGTGAAAACGATGCTTACCCGGCCCTGGATATGGCGGGGATGAAGCGTCTCGGTCTCAACCACATGATCCGGTTCATCCCGGTTCGGTGCCTCGGTTCCGTGAATATGGCGTGGATTCGCGATGCACTCTCCGCTGGTATGGACGGCGCCATGCTGCTCGGTTGTACCTATGGGGATGACTATCAGTGCCATTTCGTCAAAGGTTCGGAGATCGCCAATAAGCGTATGGAAAATATT
>CAYSON010000528.1:0-2471 GCA_964432635.1 uncultured Desulfopila sp. | reverse complement strand
ATACTGGTGTTATAGATACTGGTGATTTATTCAAATCAGTCTTTATTAATACTGGAGAGAATGGTATATTTTCGAGAGGTGAATTTCAAGCAATCAGTGCTTTGGGTCAGATGGAAATCATTACTCCCGAAGAATACATCGGGGATGTGATTGCCGACATAACACCAAGCGAGGGAAGGTCGTCGGGGTGTCAAGCGAAGGCCACCTCCAGGCAGTTCGCGCCCACGCGCCTCTTGCCGAGTTGTTCGGGTACTCGACCTCGATTCGTTCGGCGACCCAGGGTCGAGCCAATTTTACCATGCAGTTTCTTCAGTACGACCCCGTTCCAGCGAATCGAGCTGAAGTGATTGTGAAGAAGATCAGAGGAATTTGACGTATCGCATCTTGAGGAAAAATCATGTCGAAGAAAAAATTTGAAAGGACAAAACCGCACGTCAATGTAGGGACGGTCGGACACATCGATCATGGCAAGACCACTTTGACTGCCGCCATCACCCGCGTCTTGTCGCTGAAAGGTCAGGCGACGTTCACCGATTTTTCCGAGATTGACAAGGCTCCCGAGGAAAAAGAGCGTGGTATCACCATCGCCACCGCCCATGTCGAATACGAGACGGTCAAGCGCCATTATGCGCATGTCGACTGCCCCGGCCATGCCGACTATATTAAGAATATGATCACCGGAGCTGCCCAGATGGACGGCGCCATTCTGGTGGTGGCGGCTACCGACGGTGCCATGCCGCAGACCCGCGAGCATATCCTGTTGGCTCGCCAGGTCGGCGTTCCGGCCATTGTTGTTTTTCTCAACAAGTGCGACATGGTCGATGACGAGGAGTTGATCGAGCTGGTGGAGATGGAATTGCGCGAGCTCCTTGATAAATATGAATTCCCCGGCGACGATGTGCCCTTTGTTAAGGGTTCGGCACTGAAGGCCTTGGAGAATGCCGAGGATCCGGAATCGGCCAAGTGTATCTGGGAATTGATGGAGGCCATAGATACCTACATTCCCGAGCCCAAGCGTGAAGTTGATCTGCCCTTTTTGATGCCGGTCGAGGACGTTTTCTCCATTTCCGGTCGTGGCACCGTAGCCACCGGCAGGATCGAGCGCGGCGTTGTCCATGTTGGCGACGAGGTCGAGATCATCGGCATTCGTCCGACGCAGAAGACCACCTGTACCGGCGTGGAAATGTTCCGTAAGTTACTTGACGAGGGCCAGGCCGGCGACAATATCGGCGCCCTGCTGCGCGGCGTCAAGCGTGAAGAGATTGAGCGTGGTCAGGTGTTGGCGGCTCCCAAGTCGATCACCCCGCATACCAAGTTCAAGTGTGAGTGCTACATTCTCAGTAAGGAGGAAGGTGGCCGTCATACCCCGTTCTTTAACGGATATCGTCCGCAGTTTTACTTCCGCACCACCGATGTGACAGCGGTTGTCAGCCTGGCGGAGGGCGTGGAGATGGTTATGCCCGGCGACAACATCACCGCGTCGGTGGAACTCATCACCCCGATCGCCATGGATGCCGGACTGCGCTTTGCCATTCGTGAGGGCGGACGTACCGTCGGCGCTGGCGTTATCAGTGAAATCATAGCCTAATCGGCAAGACGAAGAAATTGCTCTGTGTCCCACTTTCTGGGAGCAGAGCAATTTTTCTTATGGGAAGGCAGCATGAGAGATATAATCACCCTTGCATGTGGGACATGCAAACGTCGTAATTATACCACGACGAAGAACAAGAAAAATACCCCGAACAAGCTTGAATTCAGCAAGTACTGTCCCTTTTGCAAAGGGCATACGCCACACAAAGAAACCAAATAACCTCATTGCAGGCCAGTAGCTCTAATGGTAGAGCGCCGGACTCCAAATCCGGAAGTTGGGGGTTCGAGTCCCTCCTGGCCTGCCAATCTTATTTGAGGTTTTTGGTTGTACTTTCGAGGAAGAACAGTATACGCGACGGTTGCGGTATCAATGAGGCGCGAATGGCGGCAAACACAAAGTTGAAGAAAAGCAATACTGAGAAAGAAGAGGAACCTTCACCATACTCTCCGACTCAGATCAAGAAGTTTGTCGGCGAGGTTAAAGCTGAGTTCTTAAAAATCGTTTGGCCGGACAAGAAAACCACTCTTGGGTTGGCAGGTATCGTTATTGTGCTCACTTCGGTGATTTCTATCTATCTCGGTACTATCGACCTTCTCCTGGGAAAACTCATCGGGATGTTCATTCGATGAGCAGGAATAGTCGATGAGTTGTTGCAACTGTCAATTTTTACTTAACTTCTTCTTCAAACGGTCACATGGCTAAGCAATGGTACATCCTCCAAGTCCACTCGGGTTTCGAAGATAAAGTTAAGGTGACCCTAGAGGAAAGAATCAAGAAGGAAGGCTTGGAAGAGCTCTTTGGCGAGATCCTTGTGCCCACCGAGCAAGTTGTGGAAATGATCAAAGGCTCGCGAAAAACCTCCTCCCGAAGGTTTTTCCCC
>CAYSON010000527.1:0-2479 GCA_964432635.1 uncultured Desulfopila sp. | reverse complement strand
CCTGGGTCTCGACGACCGCGAACTGGGAATCGCTGAGAACGGCACCATGACCACCGCTACCCTCCAAGGCTTGAAAGAACGCCTCGGGCCGCCGACCGAAGAGAAAAAGAAGAAGGCCAAAGCAGCCGCCTGACCCGCTAACGCTCTTCTCGAAACGGCATTACCGCGCAAAGTGAGCACCACCCCGGACCTCGATCGGGGTGGATTTTTTCTTTTATTTCATCCGAGGAAGGTTACTATTGCTGGTGTTCAGCCGTCACGGCATCAACCGTGGCCAAAGTGAGAGGTCCCTCTACTTATTATCGACGGAGAAAATATGAGCAAAGTTATTGCATTTGCCGGAAAAGGCGGGGTGGGCAAAACCACTGTCGCTACCCTGGTGGTTCGTTATCTCGGCGTAAACGGCAAAGCCCCTATTCTGGCGGTGGATGCCGACCCCAACAGCAACCTCGGGGAAACCATGGGTCTTGAGGTCACCAGTACCATCGGCGAGATCCGCGAAAGCTACATGAAAGATCCGCAGGGGGTTCCTTCAGGGATGGACAAAGTCAATTATCTCGAGACCCTGATCGAACAGGCCTTGATCGAGAAGCCGAAGTTTGATCTCCTGGTCATGGGGCGCCAGGAGGGACAAGGCTGTTACTGTATGGTCAACAATATCCTCAACCGTTTTACCGACAAGCTTGCCGGCCACTATACCTATACCGTGGTCGATAACGAGGCCGGCATGGAACACCTCAGTCGAAGGACCAGTGGCCAGGTCGATATGCTTTTTTTGGTCACCGACTACTCCCTCAGGGGCTTACGAGCAGTGCGCCGCATCCAGCAGATGATTCCCGGGCTCAAACTCGATGTGAAAAACCTGGCAATTATCGTTACTCGTGGGCCGGAACAGTTGAGCGATGCCTTTCTTGCTGAAGTGGGAGAGATCGGACTGCCCGTGGCCGGTGTCATTCCTCATGATTCAGCCCTGTTGGAATTCGACATGGAACGCCGCTCTCTCCTGGATTTGCCGGACAGCGCTGCCTCGGTTCTTGCCATCGAAGAAATCATGACTCGCTATTGCCCTCAGTAAGCCCCGACGGCGACCATTCCGAATATTCCCCGACATGGTCGCCATTTCACCTTCCTGCCTCCAGCCCACCGACATCAGCGACCACTCTTTTCCAGGAATTTTCCCCCACCTTGACCTATATCAAGGAACCGACCAAGGAAAATGCGTATCCTTATCTCATAAGGCCAACACCATCGACATCAGCAATCGTGGAAACGAGCCACACTCCCACCTTCCGACAAAGGAGACTGCCATGAAATGTCCTGGCCAAGATATGAAATATTGGAAAGCGGACGCCATCTTCGAGACATCCTGCCCGAAGTGTGTGGCGAAGGTAGAATTCTATAAAGATGACACCAGCCGCAAATGCAGCAGTTGCGGCTATCGAATGGTTAATCCACAGATGGACTTCGGCTGTGCCTCGTATTGCCAATATGCCGAACAGTGCCTCGGCGCCCTTCCCGAAGATTTCTCCGGGATCAGGGAGCAGTTACTCAAGGACAAAGTGGCGGTGGAGGTAAAAAGAGCACTCGGCGACGATTTCCGTCGCATCCGCCAGGTGAGCGCCACTGCCCGTTTCGCCGAAAATATTGGCAAGGCTGAGGGCGGCAACCTTCCCGTTATCCTCTGTGCTGCCTACCTGCAAGGCCTGGGTCAGGCTGCAGCTGGAGATATTCTCACCAAGGTGGGTGCAAGAGAGGCGATGATCGACGACATCGCTGCGATCATCGCCGAAACCGCCAGCGGATCGACCCTGCCCAGTCTTGAAGTAAAAATTCTTGAAGATGCCCTGACCTTGCAGCGGCAGGACGATGCTCTCCGTGACGGCACAGGCAACTCCCCTGATTTCCCCCCCACCTTGCACACCCCCGCCGCCAGAGCAATCGCCTCTTCTCTGAGGTAAACTCCTCCCGCTTCATAAAAGCCATACTGCGACATTGCCGGAAAGGTCAACAAACCTTGCCGGCCTGTCCACTACGGTTTTTCCGCGCCTTCCCCTATCCCCTTCTTGTCACCGGCCGCTCTCTGCGATATGATGAGGGGCTATGGATAATCACCAGGCCAAGGGTGATCAGACATTGGCAACGAACGCTCGACACCGCTGAGCCGGGTCATGCCGGAAAGGCTGGCAATGGCCACCGCCCCAGGAACCGCATAACGACAACGTAATGATATGGCCTCGATACTGATCGTCGACGACGAGCGAAGCATGCGGGATTTCCTCAAGATCCTCCTTGAGAAGGAGGGCCACAGGGTGAACACCGTTGAAAGCGGTGATAAAGCCCTGGCCTTTCTCGGCAGTCAGTCGGTGGATGTGGTTGTCTCCGACATCCGCATGCCGGGGATGAGCGGAATCGAACTCTTAGAAGCGGCCAAGAGGCAATCTCCGGAACTGCCGATCATCATGATCACCGCCTTCGCCTC
>CAYSON010000526.1:0-2489 GCA_964432635.1 uncultured Desulfopila sp. | reverse complement strand
GGTGGGGCTAAAGGGGTGGGCGATGTTGACAGAGCCGGCCTTCTCCGCCTGCGGGGCAAAGGCACGGTATTTCTGGTTGGCCTGGCTCTCGCCGGCAAAAGCTTCCTTGAGATTGTCGGTGGTCGATGCCATTGTTCCTCCTCGTTGATGGGTGATATCTCAGTCTTGACGGACAGCAATCTGTCCGTTCCACAAATTTGCGCAAATGATAATCCTTCTTAGTTTATTTGACAAGGCCTGTGACAAAAAAAATCTTCAAACTTCCCCGCCCGCTTCCCCTCTCTCCCGGCGAGGAAAAGGAACATTTCTTGCTAGTTGATGGTGCAGAGGGTAGCATTGACCCAAGGCAGATACGCTGATGAATAAATCATCTTGATGCAAAGGAGGAGTGCCCATGTTGAAGAACCTGTTGTCCCGCCTTGTTGCCCCGATGATGGTCGCCGCCATGTTCCTGTCCCCCTCTCCCGCCATGGGCGACGATGCCGCCGATATCGAAAAGGCCCTGCGCGCCGCCGAAAAGGTCATCTTCGCCGGCAACAGCGAGCAAGGGGCGGCCCTGATGAACGAAATCGCGGTCAAGCTTGAGGAGTTGCAGAAAACAGATCCCGGCAACAAGAAACTGGTCACTATCACCAGCAAGTTCAGTCAGCTGCAGCGCAAGATCGACCAAAAAACGGCGGCCAAGCCAATGCCCTCGACAGCCGCCAAGGAGGAAGCAAAAGGGCAGGCAGAGGAGATCGACAAGTGGCGCAAGACCTTCTGGGCCTACACCACCCCGCGCGAGGAAAAATATCTCGGCGCCCACCCGGAGCTGATCGCTGAAGCCAAAGGGGCGCTCACAGAGTTTGAGACCGGTGCCTTCCCCGCCGGACCACCGCCGGAACTGAAAGATGCGGTCGGCTCGATGAAGAAAGCCATCGCTCATGCTGAGGCCGAGCAAGGGGCGACCACCGTTGATAACCAGTGGCTGCCGCGGATCAAGCCGCTGCTCACCGCGAACGACCCTGCCTACCTCAGCCCCTCCGGGCCAATTTCCCAGAAGAGCGAGGATATCGGTCGCATGGACGAAAGCCTCAAGAATGCTAAGGCCCTACTCGCTGAATATGACCAAGCCTTTGCCGACGGAAAATCGACCCACTTTCTCGGCCAGGCCATCGACGATCTCCGTCGCGCCGTCAGCGGCTACGAACAGGGGCGGCAACGCTTGCTGGAGGGTAAGGTCGGTAATTGGCGCGAGCAGCTTCAGCGCGGCAAGAAGCTCTTGGCGAGAAACAGCGCTCCTCCTCCCGGTGACAACACCGTCTACATCGTCAACAAGACCGATATCACCGAAATGGAAAAACAACTTGCGGCGATCAAAACCCTGCCGGCTATCGACGGCCAACTGGTCGCCGGCCTGGAGCAGGATCTCGCCGATCTCAAGGCTGAGGATGGTCGCTGGCGAGAGAAAAAGACCGCCCAGGACAACGCCCCCCGCCCCTTCCCGGCAGCGGGCATGACCAGCGTTTCGCTGGAGGCGGAGATGGTCAAGATCCTTAAGGACCGTGGCATCGGAGGGGTGGAAAGGCTGGTCATCGTCGACAAGGACTGGTGGGTGCAGCAGGGGGAATTTCGCTATCTCAAGGCGGCGGCCCTACAAAAAGATGGTGAGGGACCCTTTTTCACCCATGTGTCCTTCCGTCAGATGCAGACCCTGGCCGGCTATGGCCCCACCGAGCTGTGGGAACAGGGGAAAAAGTACCGCATCGGCCAGTAGCCGCCGGTCGGCCAACAATAAGAACGGGAAAACATGGAAATGCAGCCATTACGCCTCAGGCGTCACGAGGAAAAACGCCTCAACGGCGGACATCTGTGGATCTACAGTAACGAGGTGGATGGTGAGGTTACGCCCCTTTCCCAGTTCCGACCCGGCGAGCAGGTGTTGGTACAAAGCCACAGCGGCAAGATGCTTGGCGCTGCCTACGTCAACCCCCACTCGCTGATCTGCGCCCGCCTCTTTAGTCGCGACGCCGTCCCTCTCGACCGGGAGTTGCTTGGGCACCGCCTGCAACAAGCCCTCAGCCTGCGGCAGCGGCTTTTCGATCAGCCCTACTATCGACTGGTCCATGGCGAGGGCGATCTCCTCCCTGGCCTGGTGGTCGACCGTTTCGGCGACCATCTGGCGGTGCAGCTCAACAGCGCCGGCATGGAGGCGTTGCGCTCCGAGGTGGTGGACGAGCTCTGCCGGCTGCTACAACCGGCCTCGATCCTCTGGCGCAACGACAGTCCGGTGAGGACTCTCGAGGGGTTGGAACGGGTGGTCGAACCGGCCTACGGGGAGTCGCCGCCGCGAGTACCGCTCATCGAGAACGGGGTGCGCTTTCTCGCCCCCCTCGGCGAGGGCCAGAAGACCGGCTGGTTCTATGACCAGCGACCGAACCGGCAGTGGCTCAAGGGGCTGGTGACAGGCAAACGGGTCCTCGACGTCTTCAGCTATATCGGCGGCTTCG
>CAYSON010000525.1:518-2506 GCA_964432635.1 uncultured Desulfopila sp. | reverse complement strand
TCTTGAGGTCACCGCCCGCTGGAAGATCACCAATGCCTTGAAGTTTTTGCAAGCGGTCAAGACGGAAAACCGGGCACAGTCCCTGCTTAGCTATATCATCGACGGATCGGTGCGCGACATGGTCAACAAGAACGACCTGATCGAGATCATCCGCAGCTCCGACTGGTCGGAGGCGACCATGTCGGAAACTACCGCCGCCGACACCATCGGCACCAAGCCGAAAAACGGTCGCGACCAGATCAGTCGCCATGTGCTCGAGGTTGCCGCAAAGATCACCCCGCAATACGGTATCGAGCTGATCGACGTGATGGTCAAGAGGGTCAACGATATCGATTCGGTGCGCCTCAGGGTCTTTGACCGGATGATCTCCGAACGTAAGCGCATCGCCGCCGAGAAACGCTCCATGGGCGAGGGACAAAAGGCAGAAATCCTCGGCACGGTGGAACGGCGGCTGCAGGAGATCATTTCCGCCGCCAACAAGGATGCCCTGCTCATCAAGGGCAAGGCCGACGCCGAAGCCACTGCCATCTACGCCGCCGCCTATAGTCTCGATCCCGAGTTCTTCGCCTTTCAAAAGACCCTGGAAAGCTATCGCGACATCGTCGGCGGCAACACCTCCCTGGTTCTTTCCTCCGACTCCCAGATCTATCAGTACCTCAAATCGGTCACCGGGAAACAATAACCGCTAGGCAATGCGGAGGACTCCACGTTCTCCGCATTGCCTCTAGCTGGGGCTTTACCCTTTGTCCAACCCCTCGCTGCTGCCAGGATAAAAGGGGGCTTGGTCTCGGGAGAAGGGCACCCGCCCTGTTTCCTCGAGCAAGGCAAAAAAACTCTCAACCTGCTGGTCATCTTCAATGCTGTCCTGCTGCAGCTGCTCGAATCGACAGTTACACTGAGAGAGCTGCCCGGCGCACCACGGACAGACCTCGACGGCACACCCGAAGAAATGCAGCTCACCTTCGCCAACGCCGCAAGCCGGGCACTCCATCGAGGGGTGGTTGCGGTTTTCGCTCGGATATTCACGCAGCTCTTCCAGCGGCAGGCAAATTTTAAGAAAATCCTGCATATCACCATACCCCCAAAAGGCGAGAATCTCCGCATCGAGTTCCTGTCGATACTCACTCAGCCATACAGCCTCCTCCGCCGACACTGCATAGAGATGGGCGGTGGTGACGGTGGTCAACACCATCAGGGCGATTCCCTGCTTCTGCAGCAGTATGCTGATGCTCGTCGCCGCTTCCTCTCTGGCATCGGGTAGCTCTACATAATACTGACGCAACAGCAGTAAGGCGCGTCGCCGGTGCCGATACTTCTGCACCAGGACCATGGCGTGCCCCCGCTCCTCAGGCGGAACACCGTACCCAAGAAAAAGTTGAATGTCCTCGACCAGGCGGTCAAGATAGGCCATTGCCATTTCATTGCTCCCTTGTCGGCGCCGCCGACATTGTATTCTCCAGGTGGTTGATATTCCTTACTTGGCGAGATTGTCCCCCGCCACACAATTGACCACCAGGGGAACCTCCAGGGTCAGCACCTGTTCCATGGCAACCTTGACCAATGCGGTGGTGCGATCCATCTCCTCCGGGGGCAATTCAAACACCAGTTCGTCATGAATCTGCAATAGCATCTTCGCCCGCAAACCTTCAAGAGCGATGGCCTGACGGCAGGCTATCATTGCCAGCTTCATGATATCGGCGGCGGTTCCCTGTATGGGGGTGTTGATCGCCGTTCTCTCGGCAAACTCCCGCAGCGCCTTGTTTTTGGCATGAATATCAGGAAGGCTGCGGCGTCGTCCCAAAAGAGTGGTGACGTAACCGTCGCGCTGAGCCCGACCAACGATCTCCTCCATAAACCGGCGCACCCCGGTATAGAGACCAAAGTAGCGATCGATGAAACGCTGCGCCTCCTTGCGTCCGATGCTGAGTTGTTCGGAAAGACCGAAACTACTCATCCCATAAACAATGCCGAAGTTGATCGACTTGGCC
>CAYSON010000525.1:0-508 GCA_964432635.1 uncultured Desulfopila sp. | reverse complement strand
AATAGTGGGCCAAAACTCGTAAATCGATCTGAGAATAATCGGCGGCAAGAAAAAGCTGTCCTGGAGCGGGAACGAAAGCGGCGCGGAGGCGATTTCCCTCTTCGCTGCGAATGGGGATGTTTTGGAGATTTGGGTCACTGCTTGATAGCCTCCCGGTGGCGGTGACCGCCTGATTAAAGGAGGTGTGCACCCTCCCCGTTGCAGCATCCTGCAATAATCGCAGCTTTTCCACATAGGTGGTGAGCAGCTTGGTAAAAGAGCGATATTCGAGTACCAGGGCAGGCAACGCGTGATGCGCCGCCAGTTTCTCAAGGACATCGACATCGGTGGAAAAACCCGTCTTGGTCTTTCTGCCGCCGGTCAAACCAAGTTCCTCGAAGAGCACCTGCGCCAACTGCTTGGGTGAATTGATGTTAAAAGGATGCCCCGCCGAGGCATGGATGCGCTGTTCGAGCACCGCCAGTTTTCCCCGAAAATCGATGGCCAAAGCGTCGAGCACCTCGGAGTC
>CAYSON010000524.1:0-2510 GCA_964432635.1 uncultured Desulfopila sp. | reverse complement strand
TATTTCCCAGCGTATGGCCGGCTATTGCTCAGGCGGCGAACAGCAAATGATCGCCATTGCCAGGGCCTTGATGGCGTCGCCGCGCATGCTCATGCTCGATGAACCGTCCCTGGGCCTGGCGCCGCTCTTGGTCCAGGAGATCTTTGCCAATGTCGAGAAAATCAACAAGGAGATGAACACCACCATCTTGGTGGTGGAGCAGAACGCTAAGATCGCCCTGGGAATCTCCGATTATGCCTATATCATGGAGTCGGGCAAGATCGTTCTTGAGGGCGACTCGCGCCAGCTCCAGGAAAATCCAGACGTCAAGGAATTCTATATGGGCTTGACCCAAGGCGGCGGACGCAAGTCGTTTAAGCAGGTGAAATCCTATAGGCGACGTAAAAGGTGGATGTAACGATTTATCGGTGAGGGGTAAGGGGTGAGGGGTCAGGCAAGGGAGAAGCGGGCCTCATCGCCTCGATCATTTTGGAACCGGCAACAGTTGGGGAGGCATGGCATGGGACTCTACGATTTCTCTTTCTATCAAGCGATCAAGCGCAACAGTGGCGTCCACGGATCCAGGCCTTGCTGGCGGGAAGTCGATAGCGGGGAGGAGCTGAGCTTTGCCGAATTGCGGCGCCGGGTGGAGAGCCTCGCCGCCGGCTTGCAGCAGCAGAGGGTTGGCAAGGGCGACCGTCTTGGTATTGTCGGCAAGAACAGCCTTGAGTTTTTTCTGCTTTATGGAGCCGCCGCTGCCCTAGGAGCCATCATCGTGCCGGTCAACTGGCGTTTGTCGCAGGAGGAGATGGTCTATAACCTCGGCGATGGGGGATGCTCCATGGTGTTCGTCGACGAGGAGTTCCAGGACGGGCTGAACCTGCGGCGGGACCGGCTGCCGACCGTGACCTCCTGGTACAATTTACGAGGGGATGTCGGCAAGGAACAGCGCTTTGCTGCCTTGTGTCTGTCTGAAACACCTTTTGTCCCAGCGGCGGTGGCTGGAGATGACGGCTTCGTCATCATCCATACCGCGGCGGTGGCCGGCAGACCTCGCGGCGCCTTGCTCAGCCACAACAATATTCTTGTGGCGGCACTGCAGTTCAATATTACCCTGCGTCTTGAGGCCAGCGATGTCCATCTCAACCTGCTGCCGCTCTTTCACGTTGCCGGATTGTTTCTCGCTCTCGCCTCCTTCCAGGCAGGGGCGGTCAATGTCAACCTTGCCAAGTTCGAGGCGGATAAGGCCCCGGCCTTGATCGCGAGGCATAAGGTGACTCTGCTCTTTGATTTTCCACCCATTCTTGATTCCCTGCTCAAGGCAGCCGGCGACCAGTCCGATCTCTCATCGCTGCGGGCAGTGGTCGGGCTGGGCACCGCGGAAACGATCAAGCGTTACCAGGAAAAAAGCGGCGGCTACTATTATGTTATGTATGGCCAGACCGAGGCTTCCTGTCTGACGACCTTCGGGAGATTCGACGATCGACCCGGTTCGGCAGGTCGCAGCGTACTTCTGGCCGAAATTGTCCTGGTCGATGACCACGATCATCCGGTCGCTCCGGGTGAGGTGGGGGAGATCACGGTCAGCGGCCCCACCGTTTTCAAAGGTTACTGGAATCTTCCCGAGGACAACAGTTCTACCTTTCGCGGCGGCCGTCATCATACCGGCGATCTCGGCCGCTTCGACGAGGGTGGCTTTCTCTTTTATGCCGGCCGCAAGGCGGAGAAGGAACTGATCAAACCGGGGGGAGAAAATGTCTACCCGGCAGAAGTGGAAAAGGTCATTCTCGAACATCCGGCGGTGGCGGAAACGGTGGTATTCGGCGTTCCCGATGCCAAGTGGAAAGAGGGTATCAAGGCGGTTTGTCGCCTATACCCCGGAGAGAGGCTTTCGGCGCAGGAGTTGATCAGTTTTGTCGGACAACGCATTGCCGGGTTCAAGAAGCCGCAGTATGTTGAGTTCGTGGAAAGCCTGCCGAAACTGGCGAATGGCGCCATCGATCGTCCGGCGGTCAAGGCCTGTTACACCAAGGGATAGCGGAAATGTATTTACAAAGGGGTGAAAAACCTTCTCTCCCTTGGCGAAATTCCCCCTCGACCCAAGTATTTGAGCAGGGCCTTGCTCATTTTTCGGCGAGGAGACCACGAATGTTGTCCATAGTGCCTGCTAAATCGGTTGGGAAGCCGTGATCTTTCGGCCATTGCTGTTGACAACCATCAAAAATACGTCTATATCTCTGCAGCAAACTTAACCCATCAGCCCGTCGTTGCCGAGTAGCTCTGCGGCCGGACGGACCGTCAGGTGAGCGGTTTCGGAGCCGATCATTCCCCAGTGGGAAAAAGAAGTTGCCGCAGGCGCTTCTCTCTCCTTGTGGAAAGTTCGCATGGATTGCCGGCTATTGCATCCCGTTGCGATGACGTTGCTCGTCGTCTCTCGTTGTACGCTATCCGTGAAACCCCTGCACCTGGCAGGGCAGGGATGGCCACCTTGTACTCCTTTTGGCTGAACACTCCCCATCCTTCTGCATGGT
>CAYSON010000523.1:376-2511 GCA_964432635.1 uncultured Desulfopila sp. | reverse complement strand
CCTTTTCCACTATACCATCGGACAACGCCGCGGCCTGGGCATCGCCGCCGCACAGCCTCTCTACGTCATCGCCCTCGACAGCGTCACCAACACCGTGGTGGTCGGCAGCGACATTGAACTCTACAGCGACCGCACATCCGTTAGAGATTGGCACTGGCTGGCGGAATCGCCGCCGATCACCGACCGCACCTATATTGTGCGCCTTCGTTCGACCCATCAAGGTGCCCCAGCCAGGTTGTCGCTCGACGAGGATGGCGGCAAGATCCACTTCGAGGAACCGCAGCGGGCGATAACCCCAGGTCAGTTTGCGGTAGTCTACGACGGCGCCGAACTGCTCGGCTCAGCCATTATCGTCGGAGCATTGCCACCCCAATGAAGACCGTTGTTATCACCACTCTCGGCTGCAAGGTCAACCAATACGAGTCGGCGTCTTTTGATACCAGCTTCGCCGAGCAGGGGTTGACCGTTGGCAAGAGCGAGAACGCCGATATCGTCGTCATTAATACCTGTGCAGTCACCGGCTCCGCTGGTGCCCAGTCGCGGCGCGCCATGTTGCAGGCCCTGCGTCGCCACCCCAGGGCAAAAATCGTCGTTTGCGGCTGCTACGCCGAGTTGGAAGGTAACCGTTTGGCTGAAGATAAACGTCTCGTCGGACGAGAAGTACTCTTCGTCGGCAACAGCGAGAAAGATCAGCTGGTGCATCTGGCCCTCGCCTCGCCGACGCCCCACTCTCTCCAGCTTGGCGAGATTGCCGCTGCGACTTCGATCTGCCGCCTGCCGGTACGCACCTTCTCCAATCGGGCCCGCGCCTACCTGCGCATCCAGGACGGCTGCGAAAGCTACTGCAGTTATTGCATCGTCCCCTATACCAGGGGCCCGAGCCGCAGTCTGCCGCCCCGCGAGGTGGTCGAACAGGCCAAGGTTTTCGCCGATGGCAACCACCGCGAAATCGTCCTCACCGGCATTCATCTCGGCAATTATGGTAAGGATCTGCAACCCTCGACATCCCTGGCGTCTCTGCTCGACACCCTGACCCTGGCCACTCCGACCATTGGCTATCGCCTCAGCTCGCTGGAACCCACCGAGATTGACAGCCAGCTCCTCGCCCTGATGCGCGAGCGCGACAATATCCGCCCCCACCTCCACATCCCTTTGCAAAGCGGCTGTAATGAAATACTTAAGCGCATGAATCGCCGCTACACCACCGAACAATTCGCCGCGACCCTCGCCGCCTGTCGTGATTCGCTGCCGGATGCGGCTATCGGTATCGACATCCTGGTTGGCTTTCCCGGCGAAAGCGAAGTCCACTTTGCAGAGACCAGACGTTTTCTTGACAGCCTTCCCTGCACCTCCCTCCACGTCTTTCCCTATTCGATCAGGCCAGGCACCAAAGCTGCTTCCTTTCCGGACCACGTCGAGGCAACGGAAAAAACCCGTCGGGTGGAGGAATTACGCACACTCAGTGCAAGAAAAAGCGAGGCGTTTCAACGCCGCCATCTCGGCACTACCCGGCTGGTATTGGCAGAGAGGTTACGGGGTCGCCAGGGTATGCTGGGCGGCTTCACCGACAACTATATCGCCGTGCAATTTCCCGGCACCAAGAGCCATTGCGGAGAAGTGCTGCCCGTCAAATTGCTGGCCATAAGTGATGATCATGTTGTAGGGGAGATTGCTGAGCAATGAAGATCGAAATCATCGCCATCGGCGACGAACTGACCTCGGGCAGAATCCTCAACACCACCAGCAGTTTTGCGGCGCGCAATCTCTTCGAGGCCGGCTACGAAATTTACGGTATGAACACCATCGGCGACGCCCCCAACCTCATCGGCGAGGCCTTGAAACAGGCGCTGGGGCGTGCCGATGCCGTCCTCGTCACCGGTGGTCTCGGAACCACCGACGATGACCTCACCAACGAGGCGGTCTCGAAAGCCTTGAACCGGCCGACCATGCCCAATTACGAGATCCTCGCCAATATCCGCAACCACCTCGACGAAATCACCAACACGCCGGTGAGCCAGTTGGAAAAGCTCGCGTGGCTGCCCTCGGGGGCAGAGGCACTCAGCCCACAGTCGCGCATGGCCGGCTACCTGCTGGTGCACGACCTGGAAGAAGGTCGGGTGCCGCTGCTGCTGTTC
>CAYSON010000523.1:0-366 GCA_964432635.1 uncultured Desulfopila sp. | reverse complement strand
TTTTTCCTGCCAGGCATCCCCAGCCAGATGAAGCACCTCCTGGTGGAGCAGGTGCTGCCCAAGCTCTCTACCTGGCAGAAGAACCATAAACTGACCACCTATCAGCGCATCTTCCGCATTTTCAATATCCCCGAAACTGAGGTCAACCGTCGCATCAACACGCTTGATCTCAGTCCGGACGTGCATATCGGCTATTATCCCGTCTTTCCCGAGGTTCATCTCAGCCTCACCGTTCGCGACAAAGAAAACAACAATGCCGAGAGGCTCTTTAAATCCTCCTGTCATGCCATCACCACCGTCTTGGGCGACGCCGTTTATGGCTACGACCGTGACAATATGGAAATGGTCACCGGCAAGCTGCTCACC
>CAYSON010000522.1:0-2511 GCA_964432635.1 uncultured Desulfopila sp. | reverse complement strand
AGAAACGAGACCACTACCTACCTGCTTCTATTAGGAACGGGATGGGGTCTGATCGACGAATTTATTAACCGCTGCGACTTGGTGTTGGAGCCGATTTTGGGCGCGGGAGATTACAATCATCTCTCGGTACGCTCCGCCGCTGCCATCATCCTTGATCGGCTGCTCGGAGAATGATATACGTGATCGAATACAAAAAACTCACCACCCCGATAACCGGGACAGGTTCGGCAGCGGCCACGGCCCTGGAACCAAAGATACTCAAACCACACAGAAAAACGTTATGAGCACAATTATTGAAAGGATCAATTTGGAACAGATGCGCCAGGATCATCCGGATTTCCGTCCCGGCGACACCGTCAAGGTCCATATCCGGATCATCGAGGGCAGCAAGGAGCGCGTCCAGATCTTCCAGGGCGTGGTCACCAAGCGCAAGCACGGCTCCATGAATGCCACCTATACGGTGCGCAAGATCTCGCACGGTGTCGGCGTCGAAAAGACATTTGCTCTGCACAACCCCCGTATCGAGCGCGTCGAGTTGCTCACCAAGGGTCGGGTCCGCCGGGCACGTCTCTACTACCTCCGCAATCTCACCGGCAAGGCGGCGCGCATCCGCGAACGTGGGCTGCCCCGCTGATTCCAGGCGCCCATGCAGCACGTACATCCCGCGCCGGCTCCATTGGAGTGCGGCGGGGGTGTCCTATAGGGGTCTGCGACCATGGTACCACTCGTACCAGTTTCCTCGCCACACCTACAGGTCGGCGTCGACACCTACAGCTTTGAACGACTCGCCCACGCCCGGGGCTTGACTCAGGTCGCCGGTTGTGACGAAGCTGGACGTGGTCCCTTGGCCGGACCGGTGGTGGCGGCGGCGGTGATCCTGCCTCGCCATTGCGACCACAGCCTCTTTCGCGACTCAAAGGTTCTCCGTCCCCGCACTCGCTCCACCCTGCTCGCCAAACTTGAGGAGTTGGGTGCCGCTATCGGCATCGGTATCGTTTCCGCCAGCGACATCGACAGCAGCAACATCCTTCAGGCCTCACTCCTTGCCATGCGTCGCGCGGTGCACAACCTTGGGCCAATCCTGCCCGATCATCTCCTGGTCGACGGCAAGTTTCCCGTGCCCATCGACCTGTCCCAGCAAACTCTGGTCAAAGGGGAATCAAAGAGCGCCTCGATCGCCGCCGCCAGCATCGTTGCCAAGGTGAGCCGCGACCGGATCATGGAAGAATTGCATGAGCAGTTCCCGCACTATAACTTCTCACAGCATAAAGGCTATCCGACCATGGCGCACCGCCTGGCCATCGCCCGTTTCGGTCCTAGCCCCGTCCATCGCAAGAGTTTCAAAGGAGTTCGGGAGTATGGGCAATGAACGACAGGAACTCGGCAAGACCGGTGAAAACCTTGCCGTCGAAGCACTCTGCAGGCAGGGATACACCATTCTTGCCCGCAACTATCGATGCCGCTATGGGGAGATCGATATCATCGGCAAGATCGGCGAAACCCTGGCATTCATCGAGGTGAAGACTCGCCGCAACCACCTTTACGGTCCTCCCGAAGAGGCGGTGACAGTGAGAAAACAGCGACAGATCACCAATAGCGCCCAACATTATCTGGCCGAACATCACCTCTTCGACCACGATTGCCGCTTTGACGTGGTTTCGGTAATCATAGAAGACCACAAGCCGGCCCGCATAAACATCATCGCCGGGGCCTTTGATCTGTCATCTCCCCGATGAGCCAACGGAGACTTCACACCCCTGCGCTATAGCTCTTTCCCTCGCTTGCATATTGACGAATTCGCGTTACACTGTCTGCCATGAGTACCATTGCCGTCACCATGGGCTGCCCTGTCGGGGTTGGCCCAGAGATCATCGTAGGCCTGTGCAGTCGTCCGCGCAGCGCCAGCGACCCGCGCCTGATTGTCGTCGGCGACCTCGGCGTGTTGCGACTCGCTTCGCCTCTGTTACCTCTGTCGCCGCTTTTCGTGCCCTGGCAGCCGGGAACGGATTTGCCGCCCGAGGGGATCGCCGTACTTGAGGTCTCCAGTCTTGAGTGTGACAGGCTGCGCTGGGGCCGACCGGACGGGGTCACCGGCAAAGCCTCCGCCCGTTACCTGGAAGAGGCGGTGCAGTTAGTCGGCCGCGGCATGGCCGATGCACTGACCACCTGCCCGATCAGCAAATACTCCTGGCACCAGGCTGGCTACGACTATCCCGGCCATACCGAGATGCTGGCAGCTCTCACCAACAGCTGCGACTATGCAATGATGCTGGCCGGCTCCCGCCTACGGGTGGTCCCGGCCACCATCCACCTGCCATTGCGGCAGGTACCGGCCGCGCTGACCAGCGCCTTCTTGCTTCGTCTGCTCATCACCATCGACAGGGCACTGCGCGACGATTTCGCCATCACCACCCCGCGCATCGGCGTTGCCGGTCTCAACCCCCACGCCGGGGAAAGCGGTCTCTTCGGGGACGAAGAAACCACCACCATCGCCCCAGCAATCCTCCAGGC
>CAYSON010000521.1:0-2531 GCA_964432635.1 uncultured Desulfopila sp. | reverse complement strand
GAGGCTTGGGGCGGGACGCAGGCAGGTAATGTTTATACTTCGCGTGACGCCTACGACGCCATGGAAATGGGCGTCAATCTATGGCTGCGCAACAACAAGGATTTCACTACCAACCAGGGCCAGGAAGGAGCCGCCAGCATGGCTCGCGGGCTGACAACGGTCATCAACAAACTGCTCCCGACGCAGACCAAGCGAACCCAGGAACAAGAGCAGTTCCAGCAGTTTTCCACTCCCCCGGCCTTGGCCTACGTTGCCAACTGGGTGGCTAAGGTCGGTCCTCGTGATGTGATGATGGAGCCATCGGCCGGAACCGGTGATCTGGCTATTTGGTCTGAGAAGGCCGGAGCAACGCTTATCCTCAACGAGCTTTCCAGCCGCAGGGCAGGACTCCTGCGCGAGCTGTTTCCCAATGCCTCCATTCTCACCGAGGACGGCTTGCAGCTCAACAACGTCCTGCCGCCAAACGTCCAAGCCTCGGTGGTGGTGATGAACCCGCCGTTTTCTGCAACCGCAGGGCGGACGGCCACCAACGACACCATGAACGGCGCCAAGCACCTCGAGCAGGCACTGAAGCGGTTGGCCCCGGGTGGGCGCCTTGTCGCCATCGTCGGCGAGGGCATGGGCGCGTCCCGGCCGGCCTTTCTCAAGTGGTGGGCAGAGATTAAGGGAAAATACAATGTCCGGGCCAATGTCTCGATCAACGGCGCGGAGTATGCGAAATACGGAACAACGTTTGACAATCAACTGTTGGTGATTGATAATACAGGTAGGACCACCGGCGAGCCGGTTACCGTCCATGTCGATTCCGTCGCCGAACTCCCACAAATTCTTGAAGGAATCCGCAATGAAAGACAAGAAGCGACTCAACATGCACCCCCTAAACGTCCAGGCAAAGAGGATTCTCAGGACGGCAAAGATTCCAACATCCCCGGACCAGATGGCAATATCAACCCTGATGCTCTGGATACTGGAGGACGAGGACAGGGCGGCGACTCTACCAATGATGGCGGAGGTAACCGAGTTCCAGGAGAGATACCTGGATCTGGAAGAGGCGGTGCTGGATCTGGATCAACACGCTCCGGAGGTTCTTCTGGATCTGGTGGAAAATCACGAGGGAAACGTGGCGATAGCGGCGGAACATCTGGAGGGGATGAGCCCGGAGGACGCGGGGGTGAGACTTCTGGAGGAGATGAACGGGGGGATGGAACTTCACCCGGAGAGGTATCAATAACCGATTCGCAAACCGAGCGCGAAGGCGAGTTGACCGACGCGATCTTTGAGCCGTACAAACCGCAACGCCTTTCCATTCCCGGTGCTAAAGAACATCCCGGCCCCCTGGTGCAGTCAGCCGCAATGGCCTCTGTAGAGCCGCCGGCGCCCACCTACACCCCGAATCTCCCCAAAGAAGTCGTCGAAAAAGGCCTGCTTTCGTTGCCGCAACTTGAGGCAGTGGTCTATGCCGGCCAGGCTCACAGCGAACTTCTTCCCGACGGCAGGAGGCGCGGTTTCTTTATTGGCGACAATACCGGTGTTGGAAAAGGCCAGGAGATATCCGGCATCATCCTCGACAACATTCGGCAGGGTCGCAAGAAGGCTGTATGGGTCTCGAAGTCGGCGGGGTTGATTGATGACGCTAGGCGGGATTTTAGCGGCATTGGCGGAGACCCCAAACTCATTTTCTCGGCACCAAACTCTCCGAGCGCTCCATTCGCACAGAAGTCCGGCATCCTCTTTATCACCTACGACACGCTAAAAACGCCGGAGAAGCAGAAGGGAACCGGCAAGTCCAGGAGCCGCCTCGATCAGTTGCTGGAATGGCTCGGGCCTGACTATGACGGCGTGATTGCTTTTGATGAAGCCCACGCTATGGGGAACGCCGTACCTATAAAGGGTGCCCGTGGGAAATCTAAACCATCACAAACCGCCCTCACCGGCGTCGCACTGCAGAACCAGGCCAGAAACGCCCGCGTGGTTTACGTCTCGGCAACCGGCGCCACCGAGGTAAGGAATCTCAGTTATTCAACCAGGCTGGGATTATGGGGCGAGAACACACCTTTCTCCGACGTCGTCAGTTTCGTCAACAATATCGTTGCCGGAGGGGTCGCGGCCATGGAGATGGTTGCCCGGGATATGAAGGCCTTGGGCTCCTACATCGCCCGGTCGCTGTCCTTTGACGGAGTGCAGTATCGCACCCTGCGGCATAACCTGTCGGCGCTAAACGTCGCCAAGTATGACGAACTGGCCAAGATGTGGCAGATCGTTCTCAAGGATGTCAATAAGGCACTGGACGACACCGGCGGAAAAGAGACCTCCGCGAAAAGGAACGCCATGACGGCCTTTTGGGGTGCGCAACAGCGGTTCTTTAACCAGGTTCTCACGGCGATGCAGACCCCCGCCATGATCGAGGACGCCAAGAAGCAACTGGCTGATGGAAAATCCGTGGTTGTCCAGTTGACCAACCATTATTCAGGGCAAGCGGAAAGAGAAGTCGCGCAGGCAAGGGAAGAGGGTCGGGAGTTGGAAGACCTCGA
>CAYSON010000520.1:0-2533 GCA_964432635.1 uncultured Desulfopila sp. | reverse complement strand
GCGTAAAACGTCTCTTCCCCCTTGCTATCCTTGCGGAATCGGGAAGGAAAGAGTACCTTGCCGGGATCGCCCCCCGCCATCTGCGGGCGTGGTGGACATCAACGCCAATCCGGGTCATTCTCAGGAGGACCAGCAATGCCGACCATTACCCTTCGCTTCAAGGATGTCAAAATCAAGGAGTACCCGATCGCCGTCGGGCAAACTTGCACCATCGGGCGCAAGCACAGCAACGACATCGTCATCGATCACCCGACGGTGTCCGGTTCCCATGCCCAGGTTGAGTCCCTGTCGACCGCCTACATCCTCCGCGATCTCGGCAGCACCAACGGCACCTATATCAACAACGAAAAGATCACCCTGCATCATCTCCGCCACAACGATGAGATCCTCATCGGCAACCACAAACTGGTCTTTGATTCCTCCGATATCCTCAAGAACAAGCAGGCCATTGAGGATGACTACCAGGTCGACAAAACGCGTATCTTTACCCCGTCCGCGGCCCGGGGGGTGGATAGGGTCTCCGCTCCCCGGGCCGGGACAACGCACGGCGAGGAGAGCGCTGGGTCCTGGTGGCAGCGCTTGTGGCGCAAAATTCTTGGGTAAGTGGCATCTGTTTCTGCACCACCCCGCCTAGCGGATGGCGGCCAGCCACTTCTCCAGGCCTTTCAGGGCGATCCGCGGCTTACTGGCGGTGAGGTCGCGGTGCAGGTCGAGCAGTTGGGGGTGGTTGGGATCGATGGCCAAACCCTCCCGCACATAGGCCCTGGCCTGTTGAACGTGGAATTGTTTAAAGGCCTCCTCCGCTTGCGTCGCATAAATGCCGGCCAGTCGTGTCAGGCCCTCCCGCGCCCCTTGATGCTTGGCGTCAATGGCCAAAATTTGCTGGTAGTACCAGTTGGCGTTGTCCTCGTGGGGTGAGGTGAGACGCTCTTGCCGTACCGCCTCCTTGGCCTGTTCTTCCAGGCCGGCGATCAGTCGCTGCCGCTTCTTTTCGAAGGACTCCTGGAGCAGGGAATAGCGGTCGTCCTTGGGAGCCTGGAACATATCCTTGACGGTATGGCCGCTCCCCTGGCGGAGACCGCCGCCTCCTTCCGCTGTAGACCCGCCTAGCAACAATCCCGTCTCTGTAGGGACGGTGGGCATCACCAGGGGCGGTGGCGGGGCGATTACCTCCTCGTCCCAGTCCCTGCTCAGGTCGTGGAAGGCGATGCCCCCGGCAACCAGGCCGAGACCAAGGAGGGTGGCGATGGTCAGCAGCAGAGGGTGCCGACGACGATGGGAGGCCGGCTGTGGCGGCAAGGTCGGCGGCACCGGGGGAGGCTCGTTGGGAACCGCTGACGCCCCGGTGGGAGCAGAGACGTCGGCCACGGTCCGCTCTGCCGGGTCTTCCCTGGTTGGCTGGCTGCGGAGGCGAGGAGCGCTGGGGTGTTTGTCGGTGGCCTCACAGCTGGCCAGGGTCTGACGTCGCTCCCGCTTCTCCAGCGCCATCTCCTCGTCGAAGAGGCGCTGCAGCAATATTTCCAGGAGCTGGGCACTGGGCCGCCGATTGATGGCAAAGAGGCACTCCTCGATGTCGACCTGCAGGTGGGCGCAGCTCTGATAGCGGTAGCCGACCTCCTTGGCCAGGGCCTTGTCGACAATTTCGTAAAGCGTTGGATGAAGGCCGGGGCAGATCTGCCGCAGATTGTCGTGCTCGCCCTGCAGACATTTGCGCAGCATTGTTCCCGTATCGCCGGAGTAGAGGCGTTGGCCGCTGAGCATCTCGTAGAGGAGAATGCCGATGGCGAAGATGTCGGCACGATGGTCGATGGCTGTTGCCGCCAGCTGCTCCGGGGCCATATAGGCGATTTTTCCCTTGGTCACACCGATTTGCGTGTGATGCTCAAAGAGATCGGTGCGGGCGATGCCGAAATCGATGACCTTGACCCGTCCCTCGTAGGTGACGAAGATGTTGTGCGGGCTGAGGTCGCGGTGCACGATATGGAGCGGCTGCTGGTGAAAGTCACGGAGTGTGTGGGCGTACTCCATGGCCTCGCAGACCTTGGCGATGATCATCAAGGAATGCTCTACGCCGAGCGGGTCGCCTAACTCCCGAGCGCGGCGCAGCACACTGTGCAGATCCTTGCCGAAGAGATATTCCATGGCGATGAAGTAGCTGCCGCAATCATCACCGAAATCGAAAATCTGTACGATGTTTTCATGCTGCAGCAGGGCGGCCAGCTTGGCTTCGGCGATGAAATGGGCCACGACCTGCGGATCGCTGGCGTAATGCGGGAGGAGTTTTTTTATCACCACCAGCTTGGTAAAACCTTCCGCTCCGGAAAGGCGGCCGCGGTAGACTTCGGCCATGCCGCCGATGCCGATGCGGTCGAGCAGGGTGTATTTGTTGCCCGCTTCTGGGGATGTCATGGTGGTCATGGGCCAAATCCGGCAGGATGTGGTGGCAATTGCGGCGATACCCGAGAACGCATCAGCTATCATACCATACAATCGGCCTGCCGTGACAGGCATCCTGGAGGCGAGCGAGCAACGA
>CAYSON010000519.1:0-2544 GCA_964432635.1 uncultured Desulfopila sp. | reverse complement strand
ATCAGGCATGGGGATCGACAGAGTGAGAGTGTTGATTGCGGCTAAAGGGATACAAAGGGCTTGCCAGTTGGCCGTGCAACGGTAGCTGCCGCTCTTGTCGGCACGTTGTGCAAGCATGCCGGAGGAATTGGACAAGGGCGAGTATTTTTAGCGCATCTCTACCAATCTGTAAATCGCAGATATGCACCTCAGGCCGGGAATTTTCAAGTTCCAAAGAATAGGCTCAAGCGAATATACTGCAAAATGAGAAGAAAAACACTGTTCACAACAAAAATCGCCGTGCTATAGTTCCGTATTCTTTGTACAACAGGACGAGGGACTGGCCAACGCTGCAGCAAGGGGCCGTGTCCAGAAAGGCGTCTCATTGGTTACCGATTCCATAGGTACACATGATCGATTTTTTCAGCTATCTGCGCTGGCAGGATGTGGTCGACATCCTGGTGGTTGCCTTTGTTATTCACCAACTCATCTCCATCATCCGCGGCACCCGGTCCTTGCAGATGGTGGTGGGCTTGGGGATACTCACCCTGGTCTATTTTCTCGCCACCGCCCTTGATCTCGCCGCCTTGAAATGGGTGATGCAGACCTTTCTCAGCTCGATCTTGCTCATCGTCATCATCGTGTTTCAGCACGATATCCGCAACGCCCTGACCCGGGTCGGCAAGTCGCCCTTTCTCAAACAATCCGACGTTGCCGAAAAGGAGCTGGAGGAGATCATCCGCACCCTCTTTTACCTTGCCAAGCGGCGCATCGGCGCCTTGGTCGTCATCGAAAGGGAGACCGGCCTGGGGGATTTTATCGAGTCTGGGTTCAACCTTGATGCCCGCCTCTCCAGAGAGTTGCTCATCTCCATCTTTATGCCGGTATCGCCACTCCATGACGGGGCGGTGATTATCAGCAAGGGGCGAGTGCAACACGCCGGCTGCATCCTGCCGCTCACCCAGAACCCCTATATCAACAAGCGCTACGGCACCAGACACCGCGCCGCCATCGGTCTCACCGAGGAGACCGATGCGGTGGTCATGGTGGTGAGCGAAGAGACCCAGGAAATCTCGCTGGTCCGCCATGGCGCCCTGACCACCATCGAGGATGAGATCAGCCTGACCAAGAGCCTGCGCGCTATCTTTATCATCGACAACGCCCCACCGTCATCCCTTAAGGCCTGGTGGGGGCGGCGATGAAAAATTCCTTGCCGAAGCTCACCAAGAATAAGCGTCTCGCCAAGCTCCTTTCTCGGGATTGGCTGCAGAAGGTGGTGTCACTGCTGGCCGCCATTGTCTTGTGGTATTTCGTCGGTGGCGAGGACAAGATTGATAAAAATGTCATGGTGCCGATCGAGATCATCAACCTGCCCCGGGATCTGGTGGTCTCTAACCAGTTCAAGAAGGAGATTGAGGTCACCGTCAGCGGCCCGCGTTCCCTCCTTCTTGAGATGGCCAGCCGCTCGGTGACCCGCCAGGTCGATCTGGCGTCGGCGATGCCCGGCACCATGGTTATCGAAAACGATGCCAAGCACATTCCCGTACCGCGCGGCATCACCGTGCAGCGGGTGCAGCCCTCCTCGATTATTCTCTCGCTCGACAAGCTGGTACAGAAACAGATTCCCGTGGAGGCACGCACCAGCGGCCGGGTCAGTCCCGGCTACCATCTCAAGAGTCTGCGTATCGACCCGGAGGTGATCACCATCGCTGGTCCCTACACCACCCTGTCGCAGGTTGAACATTTCCTCACCCGTTCTATCAATCTCGAAGGGGTCAAGCAGACCATGCAGCTGCAGGTGCCGCTCGAATTGGAACCATCCATTGTCGAATTGATCGGTGAGACTTCGGTGACCGCCGAACTGGTGGTAGCGGTGGAAACGGTAACCGTCAGCTTTGATGGCGTCCCCGTCGCCCTGACCATCGATGGCCAGGAAAAGGCTGTGGTCCCTGATAGGGTCAAGGTGACCGCCAACGTTCCCCAGCTGCTCATCGACAAGAAAGTCGATCTCAAAAATCTGCTCACGGCGGTAGCCGAGTCCCGACCGGGCCAGACCGACTTCGTGGTTAAGGCGGTGCCGAGAAACGACCTTGAGCTGACGATAGAGATCATCGCCATCTTTCCCGAAACGGTGCGCGCCCCAGGAATCGGTGTTGACTCGGCAGTGGCCGAGCTGGCTGAATCGATTCGCAAAGGTGGCGAGGAAGACACCAAAGGGTCCAATCAAATTTCTCTCCCTGTGCCCCAGGAAGAAAAAACCGTCAAAGGCCGCTCCAGGTCCTTTATCGTTGATTAACTGAACCAAGGAACGAACTAAACTGAGATGAGAAAGCTTTTTGGAACCGACGGCATTCGCGGGGTTGCCAACGTCTACCCGATGACCATAGAGATCGCCATGCAGGTGGGGCGTGCCATCGCCTTTGTCGTCAAGGACAAGGCCAAGCGCCATCGTATCGTTATCGGCAAGGATACCCGGCAATCCTGCTATATGCTGGAAAACGCCCTGGTCGCCGGAATCTGCTCCATGGGGGTTGATGTTCATCTCGTCGGCCCGCTGCCGACGCC
>CAYSON010000518.1:0-2546 GCA_964432635.1 uncultured Desulfopila sp. | reverse complement strand
GGTCAAACAGCAGGTCGCGGCCAGCGAGATCGTGCGCCATTTCGACTCGGTCTCAATCTGCCTTTCCAAAGGGCTCGGGTCTCCAGTCGGCTCGCTCCTCGCCGGCAAAGGCGACTTTATCGAGGAGGCGCGCAAATGGCGCAAGATGGTCGGCGGCGGCATGCGCCAAGCCGGCATCCTGGCTGCGGCCGGGATCTTCGCCCTGGAAAACAACGTGGTGCGGCTGGCCGAGGACCATCACCACGCGGCGCTGCTCGCCGAGGGCTTGCGGCGTTTTCCCTCCTTAACCGTCGACATGCATCCGGCCCAGACCAACATGGTCTTTTTCCGCGCTCAGGTCAAGCTGGCCGAGAATCTCGCCGCCTTCCTGAAAGGGCGCGGCATCCTCGTCAGCGCTGGCGCAGTGACCCGCCTGGTCACTCACCTGGATATCGATGCCGACGATATAAGCACCGTTCTTTCCACCATCGGCGAATATTTCGGCGGCGCCAGCGACTAAGTCTTGCTTGAGCCGCGCACCGCGCACACCGAGGCTGTGCCGTCAAGGTCGAGGCGCTCGAAAAAGCCCTCGACCACATCTGCCGACCAGGCCTGTTTTTTGGTGCTCGGATCGCAACTCCACAACCAGTGTACCGAGGGCTCAAAGAGTGACGGCGAAGTCGCGCCGGCGCAAGCCCATGACGGCGTCAGGACGGTGCGCAGCTCCTCACAGGTCGGCAGCCGCCAATCATCGTGCCCGCCCTCGCCCCTCTCGTTTAACTGGCGCACATACTCCCCGGCCTGCCACCAGTTGAGAGGAAATCCCGCCCCAAGACGCTGCCAGGTGCGGCCGGTACGGAGGTCAAGGCGCAAATAGGCTCCCCTGTCGATCAGTTGCGGGCAGCAAAAACGACGCGGTCGAAGGAGCGGGTCGAGGTCGAGTTCATCACGAATTTCCTTATAGAGGATACGCTTTGCTTGCCGTCGCGGGGGCGCTGGCCACAGCCACTGCTCCTCGGCAACAGCCCCGGACGGACCAGGCACCACCGCCAGAGCCTGCAGGGCCACACGCATCTCACGTGCGTCGGCAAACCGCTCCTCCGGCCGCCACCTCAACCCCTTTTCCAGCCAATCTCGCCAGGCCTTGCCGCAACCGACTTGCACCTCGTCGAGCAGAGTCGTCAAGGTCTGACGGTTGTCAAAGAGCCGACCGCTGAGCATACGCAAGGCCATGACCGCCAGACTGTAAAGGTCGGCCCGGCCGTCAACGGTGTCGGGCGTCCGTTCCTGTTCCGGGGCGGCGTAAAACGGAGAACCCACCTGCATTCCCGGCGGGCGAACGCTCTCCTCGCCGCGCACCCGCGACAGACCGAAATCGATGATTTTTACCCGGTCGTCGTTGGTAATCATCAGATTGTAGGGTTTGATATCGCGATGAACAATACCCGCAAAATGCAATCGCTCCAGCCCCAGCAGGGCCTGACAGAGATAGTCTCGGGTCTTGCCGAGCGAAACCAGGCGAGACGGCGCCTCGACCTGGTAGGCCTCGCCGATAAAGGAGCCCAGGGAATGGGCGTAGTACTCGAGCACGAAGAAGGGGCGGCCCTGGTGGGAGTCGCAGTCGAGAATCCTCGCCAGATGAGGATGATCGAGTCCGCCCATGACCCGTGCCTCCTCGAGAAAGGTCCGACAGAGCCCCTCTTCGCCGACCAGGTCGAGCAGGACATCGCGCGGACGGAGCAGCTTGACCGCGGTCAGACGTCCGGTCACCGGGGCCATCGCCTTGTACACCGTGGCCATGCCGCCGCGCCCCAATCGTCCCACCACCTGGTATCTGCCGATGGTGTTCATCGTCTACCCTAAACGGTCGGCGTAAATCTCGGGAAAGCCAAGTGCCCGGATTTTGCTTTGCGTCAGGTGAAAATCGTAGTCCACCGCGCACACCCTAACGCTGCCGCGATGTCCGTCCCAGAGCAGAAACTTGGCACGCTTGTCCCCGTCCCGCGGTTGACCGACACTGCCGGCGCTGATGATGAATTTTTCTCCTTTGTCGAGCTCGACTATCTCCTCCTTCATGGCCCGGCGGTGGATTTCCCCGCCTTGGCGCCACACCAGCTGCAATTGGTGGGTATGACCGACGAAAAACACTGAGCTTGGCGACGAGACAAACAGAGCGGCAACAGTGCGATCAGCCTGACGATCAAGGTAACGAAAGACCGAAAGCGGTGGAAATCCGTGCACCATATAGGCCTCGCCGCAGGTGAGGCACTTCGGCAGAGTGCAACAGTAGACGTGATTTTCCGCCGAGAGCAGCCTGGCAGTGCGGATGTTGTTCTCTTCGGCGAGAAAATTGAGCCAGCGTCGGGCGCGATGATCAAGCAGGGCCAATTCGTGGTTGCCAAGCACCGAGGTGTAATCAAGGTCGCGAAGGCGACGCACCACCTCCTCGGGATCAGGTCCATAGCCGATGTTGTCACCAAGGCAAATGACCCGATCCACCCGGTGGAGCTCAAGCTCCCGCTGCACCGCCTCGAGCGCTTCGAGGTTGCCATGGATGTCGGACAAGA
>CAYSON010000517.1:0-2553 GCA_964432635.1 uncultured Desulfopila sp. | reverse complement strand
ACACCTCGAAGGCGATCTGCGCGAGTTTGCCCGCAGCGGTTGTATCGATTGGTTGCCACGCGGCTATGCCGAGGGCGATCTCAAAGGGGCCTTTATGGCCTTTGCCGCCACCGACGATCGTCAGGTGCAAGTGCGGATAGAACGGGAGGCGTTACGGCAGGGAATTTTGCTCAACAGCGCCGACGACCCCGCAGGCTGCGACTTCCACATTCCCGCCCACTTCCGCCGGGGCCGAATGATGATCACCGTGTCCACCGGCGGTGGTAGTCCAGCATTTGCAAAAATGGTGCGTGAGCGATTAGAGCGAGAAATAGCGCCACAGTATGGGGCGGTGGTGGAACTGTTGGCACGGGTGCGCGAGCGGCTGGTCGACGATGGCCGCCAAAACGACTCGGCCGCCAACGGCGAGATCTTTCGCCGCCTGCTGCAGCAGGGCATAGTGGAATTAGTGCTCGCCAACAACTGGTTTGAGGTGCAGATGCTGCTGTTACGGGAACTGCCGGAGAGTGTCGACGCCGTGGCCCTGGTACGTCAGTTTCTCGAGCAACACGACGCCGCCGCGTAGGGTGGAAAGAGGTCGGCAATCCACGCGGCAGAAGCGATATCTCAATCGATAGAGTGGACATGAGAGATTTTTCCGTTATTTCCTATTACGCGGTTCTTGTCGTCGCCTTTCTTGCCGGGGCGGCTTATCTGGTGCACTTTATCAGCCAAAACAAAAAAGTGCGCAACCTCGCGTGGAGCTTGATGCTCCTTTCGGGTGTGTTGCAGAGCGGATATATCGTCCTTGGCTTCGTCATCGCCGGACATACCCCGCTCTCTTCGCAGCACGATGCGGTGGTCTTTTTCGCCTGGTCGACGACCATAGCCTATTTCAGTTTTCGGTGGTGGTACAGTGTCAAGAATTTCGGGACATTGGTGTCGTTGTTGATTGCCTTTCTGTTATTGATTGCCTCCTTCTCTGAGAAGACCTTCGCTCCCTTGCCACCGGCCCTGCAAAGTGTATGGCTTCCCATCCATGGCGGTGTTTCCCTCTTTGCTTACGGTTTTCTCTCCCTCGCTTTCTGCGGCAGTATTATGTATCTGCTGCTTGAGCGGGAATTGAAGAGCAAGCGGTTCGGATATTTCTTCGCCCGCTTCCCCTCCCTTGATGCACTCGACCAACTCAACCACCACTGCCTCATCGCCGGCTTCATTTTTCTCACCGTGGGGATCGTTACCGGCTCCCTGTGGGCGCGGCAGGCTTGGGGCACCTATTGGCAGTGGGACCCGAAGGAGACGTGGTCGCTGATCACTTGGTGTATTTATTTGGTGCAGCTGCATCAGCGGCTCACCGTGGGGTGGCGAGGCAAGAGAGCAGCGGCCATGTCGGTGCTTGGGTTCGCCGCCGTCCTTTTCACCCTGTGGGGAGTCACCTATCTTCTTGGAGGAGTGCATAGCTATGCCCGATGACAAGCTGCTTCTCCTCGGGGTCAATCACAAGACGACACCGGTGGCGATCCGCGAACGGCTCGCCCTGTCCTCCGGCTATGACGAACCGCTGGCGGCGGTCAAGAATCTTGCCGGCGTCAAGGAGTGCTATTTGCTTTCGACCTGCAACCGCGTCGAGTTGCTGTTGGTTACTGATCCGCAGTGCGGTGTCGAGGAAAGGGTAGTTGACTATCTCTTTGCCGGATCTATCGCCAAAGACGAGGCGGAGCGCTATCTTTACCGCTTGTCTGGTCGACAGGCGGTACACCACCTCTTTTTGGTCGCCTCCAGTCTCGATTCGATGGTGGTGGGGGAGGCGCAGATCCTCGGTCAGCTCAAGGAGGCCTATCGTCATGCGGCGCGGAATGGCGGTACCGGTCCTCTGCTCAACAAGTTGCTGCACAAAGCCTTCTCGGTGGCCAAGCGGGTGCGCACCGAGACGGCCATCGGCTCCTCGGCGGTCTCCATCAGCTATGCCGCGGTGCAATTGGCCAAAAAGATCTTCGGCAATCTACGCGGGCGCAAGGTTTTGCTCATCGGTGCCGGCGAGATGGCCGAACTTGCGGCCGAGCATCTGGTGGGGCAGGGGGTTGGCGAGGTGGTGGTCGCAAATCGAACCCTGGTCCGAGCAGTGACCCTGGCTCGGCGCTTTTCCGGGCGGGCGGTGTCCATGGAGGAGTTGGTGACCCAACTGCAATACGTTGATATCGTCATCAGCTCCACCGGTTCTCCTGACATTATTCTTCGTCGGGATCAGGTTAAGTCGGTGATGCGGGCACGGATGAACAGTCCGCTGTTCTTCATCGATATTGCTGTTCCCCGTGACCTCGACCCAGAGCTCATCACCCTCGATAATGTCTACCTCTACGATATCGACGATTTGACCAGTGTCGTCGAAATCAATAAGACCGAGCGTGACAAGGAGGCGGTCAAGGCGGAACGGATCGTCGAGGAAGAGACGTTGAAGTTCATGAACTGGTACGGGGGAGTGGCGGTCACTCCCACCATTCAGGCCTTGAAACACAAGCTCGATGAGATCGCCCACCAGGAACTTGCTCGCACTCTTTCGAAAATGCCCGACCT
>CAYSON010000516.1:0-2557 GCA_964432635.1 uncultured Desulfopila sp. | reverse complement strand
CGCAAACCACCTCTTCACCGGTCGCCCGAATCTTTATACCGCAAGGGCATAAGTTTCGTTTGAGCAGACAAGCTGCTCAGCTCAGCTTTATACCGTACTTTGAAAAAGAAGAGAAGCGTCTTGCCTCGGCGAAGGTAACGAAATATCATGAGGAAACGGTGGTGGAACATTCGCCGTAGATGAGACGTTCGCTTGTAACTGCGGGGAGGGATAGGAATATGGCAAGAATAGAGTGGTCCCAGGAATTGAGTGTTGGCCATGAGGAGTTGGACAAGCAGCATAAACTGCTCATGCACCACTACAACCAGCTGCACGAATCGCTGCTCAACGACTCACCGGAAGAAACCGGACACACCAAGAAACGCGTCCTTGCCGCCATGGTCGCTTACGCCCTGGAGCATTTCGAGGCCGAGGAGAGCTACATGAAACGACTCGGCTATGCCGGGCTGGAAGAGCACCAACGGGCCCACCGCGACTTTCGAGAAAGGATTTTCGCCCTCAACCGCGAGGTGCAGGAGGACAAGGTGGTCCTCTCCACTTCGGTGATGAAGATCCTGCGCAACTGGATCACCGACCACTTGGCCGAAAAAGACCAGGACTACCGGAACGTTGCCGCCAGGAATTGACATCCTGGCGGCCGCTTCCCAACACCCTTAGCGGATAACAACCCCCGGTATCCCGGCCACCATCTCGCCGATGAGCGCGGCGCGGCCGATGCCGATGGCGTGCAGTTCCGCCACCAGCCTCTTGGCCTGCTCTTTGGGCAGGGCCAGCAGCAAGCCCCCGGAAGTCTGGGGATCGTAGAGTAATTCCTCCTCACTTGCTTTGAGCTGCCGTTCGCAGACCAAGGGAAATCGGGCCACCAGCTGGCGATTGGCCTTATTGCTGCCGGTGCTCTGGCCGCGTTCGTACATGGCCTGTGCCCCATCATAGAAAGGCAGGGCCTGGTAGTCGACCATCGCCTGCACCCTCGAGCCGGCTGCCATCTCGAGAAGATGGCCGAGCAAGCCAAAGCCGGTGATATCGGTGCAGGCATGCAGCTCGTAGGTTAGGGCCTTATCCATGGCCGCGCCGTTGAGGGCGGCGAGCTGCGGCAACACCGTGCGCTCAAGTTCCTTGAGGCTGAACTTGCCGGCGCGGGTGGCGTTGAAAAGCACCCCCGAGCCGAGCGGCTTGGTGAGCACCAGGGCGTCACCGGCCTTGGCCCCGGCATTGGTGATGATGCGGTCGGGATGGACGATGCCGTTGACGCAGAGGCCGTACTTGGGCTCGTTGTCATCCACCGAGTGTCCTCCCGCCAGACAGGCCCCCGCCTCCACCACCTTGTCGTTGCCGCCGCGAAGGATATCGCGGAGAATGCCCATGTCGAGCTTTTTCGCGGGAAACATAACGACGTTGAGGGCGGTCAGCGGCTTGCCGCCCATGGAGTAGACATCGGAAATCGAGTTGGCGGCGGAGATCTGCCCGAACCAGTAGGGGTCGTCCACCGGCGGGGTGATGAAATCGACGGTGTTGATCATCGCCACCTCATCGCTGATCTTATAGACGGCGGCATCGTCGGAGGTCTCGATGCCGACGAGCAGGTTGGCGTTGCGTTTGAAATCAAGGCCCTTGAGTGCGTCCGACAGAGCCGCCGGACCGATCTTGGCCGCTCAGCCGCAGGTCCTGGCCATCGAGGTCAGGGTCTTCTTTTTAAACCATAACATAGCAGTTCTCCAGCATAGAGATGAGGCGCATGAAGCGCCCAAAGGGTCTTGTCCTTATGCGGGGAGGCGGTTGTCATCCACCTCCGCACAATCATTGTCGCTAAGATAAGCAAGACACAGCCGGCGGCAAGGAAAAAGTGGCGGCAAAGGTCTCGCCACCAGTCCCACGGGCGATTGACAAAGGCTGGAGCGCCAAGTAAAGCTAGCCGTTGCAAACGACCACCCCTGCCGGCAGTTCAAGCACTATTTTCCACTTTCACCAGAGGATCGCTCCACCCATGAACATACTTATTTACGGCGCCGGGGCCCTCGGTCAGGCCCTCGGCACCATGCTCGCTAGCTCCGGACACCGCATCGATTTTCTTCTTCGTCCCCGCTTTATAAAGCAGATAAAGTGCGCCGGCCTGCGCACCACCGGCATCTTCGGGGATTTTGCTGCCCCCCGCGACGCCTATCGCCTGCTCTCCGGCCTGGGCGAGACATGTGGGCCCTACGACTACGTCCTGCTCACCACCAAGGCCTACGACACTGCCGCCGCCGTCGCCGACCTCGCCCGACTCGGCGAGGCGGCCGGGGTGGTGGTCTCGATGCAGAACGGCTGCGGCAACGTCGAACAGGTATTGGCCACCTTCGGCACAAACCGAACCCTGGGAGCACGGGTCATCACCGGTTTTGCCCTGACCGCTCCCGGCGTGGCCACCATCACCGTCTGCGCCGATGATATCCATATCGGCCCGAGCGGCGGCGACATCATCCCCGAAAGGGCCAAACAACTGGCGGCGGCAATCCGTCACGCCGGCCATCCCACCGCGGCGGTCAGCGACATTCACCCCTCGCTCTTTGCCAAGCTC
>CAYSON010000515.1:0-2564 GCA_964432635.1 uncultured Desulfopila sp. | reverse complement strand
GTTTGGGGAAGCCGGCATTGATAGGGAGCTGCAGGTCTTTTTGGAGCTCCACCGGCAGACTTTCCGGTTTGGCCCCTTGCAAGATCTTCTGGGCCATGGCTCCAGTCTGGCGGCCGTGCTGGTAGTAGTCAAAGCCCATGGCGGCGACGGCGCCGCGCTTGACCGAGTCGACATCGGCGGCAAAGATCGGCAGCTTGTTCTCGACGCCGACCTTGATCACCGACTCCAGCCCGGCGACAATGGTGTTGTCGGTGGGGATGAAGACCGCGTCAACCCGACCGACCAGGCTTTTCGCAGCCTGATGGACATCGGCGGTCTTGCCGGCGGTGGCCTCGACTACGGTGAAACCGAGCTTGCCGCTCAGTTCTTTGACCGTGGCCACGGTGGCCTTGGAGTTGGCCTCGCCGGCGTTGTAAAGCAGACCGAGTGTCTTAATCCCCGGTTTGTAGGCCAGCACCATGCGCAGATGCTCTTCCACCGGCAGGAGATCGGAAACGCCGGTGATACCGGCATCGGGCTTATTGAGATCCTTAACTAGTCCAGCCGCCACCGGGTCGGTGACCGCCGAGAAGAGGAAGGGACGCTTAAGGTCGGCCGGGGCCTTGGCCAGGGCCTGAACGCAGGTCTGGGCGCTGGGAGTGGCGATGGCCACCAGCAGATCGGCCTTCTCACCGACCATCTGCTGGGCGATCTGGGTGGCCGTGCCCATATTGGCCTGGGCGTTGTGCACCGAATAGGTGGCCTCGACCTTGTTGTCCTTGAGATAGTCCTGCAAGCCGCGCAAGACCGAGTCAAGCGCCGGGTGTTCGACAAACTGGCTGACGGCGATGGTGGCGCTCTGGACGGCCACCCCGTGCAATCCTATACAGGCGCCGAGCAGGGCGGCCATAAGTACCTTCTTCATCTCTTTCCTCCACAGATGGCATTGATTTCCGGATAGGCCCGCCGCAAAGGTCGGGACCCAGGGGTTATCGCCGGAAGGGCAGCAAGGCAGCGCTTCCGCATGCACACATCTAGCCGATTCGGGGGGGAAGGTCAACGACGCTTTTACGTGCTACGTGGCACTGAAAAGCCACGCAAAAGCCCCGGCCACCGCCAACTCCGTCGCCAGGGGCAACGGAACTGGGATGGCCGGGGCCGGGAGGCCGGAGAAGAGGATTTTCGACTACGATTGCGGCCCGTTCTGGTTCATCATCCGACCGCCCATGCCCCGACCGCGACCACGCTTGTCGCAACCGCCAGCCATGGGGCCGATATAGTTGGCGACACCGGCGGCGGCAGCCTTGTCGTGCAAGGTGGCGCGCAGGTCAAAGAGCTCGCCGGCGACCTTGGCCGCAGCCTGGGGATCGGCCTTGTCGCTCTGCATCAAGGCCCGCTTCTCGGCCTGCTTCATCACCACTTGCTTATGCAGTGCCTGATTGTCCTTGAAAAACTGATCGACCTTGGCCTTGACCGCCGGATCGGGCGGGACCATCATCTGGCCTTGGGCCATGGGGCAGTCGCCGTAGCCCCCACCAAAACCTCCCCCCCTGCCCCAATTGGCCGAGGCGGCAGTGGCCATAGTCAACCCGGCGATCAGAACGATGGCGATAACATGCTTTTTCATGGTGTTCTCCTTTGTCATCTTGTGTGAAGTGAAATTTTCGCCTGCGGCGATACCAACAGCGGCAAGCCGGAGGGCCGCCACCGTGTTCCTTTGCAAATTGAAAAGCAAAAGACGGGCCAAACAAGAAAATATTGACAACACCTCGAAATAAAGGAAAGAAATACAGATTGACCACGGGCAGCGCCCCTCTTAGGGGAAGGCCTTAGGTAAAAACTACCCAGTCGCAGGGGGTGAAACCGGGTAGAGACTTCCCAGGTGCCCCAGGCGTGCCGGCAATTCATGGCCGCACCCTGGCGCTCGGCAATCCCCCACTGCCCTCTTCACGTGGAGACCTCTATGTACCGCTTGCTTCTTGCCATCTTGCTCACGTTCCTCGCCAGCACCGCCTTCGCCAACGACGCCGGACTGCCGCTCGCCAAGCGGGTCAGCATGGAAAAGGTGCTGCTCGTCGAGCAATACCAGAAGCAATTACAGCAGTGTCGCGAAGAAACGCGCAAAACGGTGCGGGAAAAGTGCCAAGGCAAGAGAAAGGCGGAACTTGACAAGGAGATGGATGCACTGCGCGACAATCCCAAGGTCTATTTCCAGAATAAGGAACGGCAAGGACGGGTCGAGCAGGCCGGCAGCAAGGGCTAGTCAGCGGGCGGCGAGAAAAGTGCAACGGTCTTTGCGCTCTTGCCGAACGCAACCGGCCTCTTTAAAAATCTCGTGAGGTATTCCGTCCATGACTTCACGCAACCCTTTGGAATCCCTGGCCAGCCGCGCCTTATGCAGTTGATTGAGATAGTCGACGATCCGGCGGTGCTGCCCGTCAACCTCGGCGATGCCGGTATCATACTTGTCGAGCCAACCAATATTGATGAGGATTTTTTAAATGTAATGATTTTTCAAGAGGTTACACTTCTCCGCTCATGCCGAACTCGATCGGCGTTTTGACGTAAAAGATATTGATCCCTTC
>CAYSON010000514.1:891-2564 GCA_964432635.1 uncultured Desulfopila sp. | reverse complement strand
CATCCGCTGCGGCAAATGCATGGGGGGCTGCTGCGTCTACCATCCCGGCAGCAACCTCTTTTTCCATCCGCGCAACAAGAACCTGGTCATCGGCTCGCTGATCGAGGCCCTGCTTTACGACATGCAGCGCTCGCACCTGCCGCGCTTTAACCAGCTCAAGAATCTCGAGGAGATCGCCGACCACTGCACCATGTGCCGCAAGTGTCTGGCACCCTGCCCGGTGGACATCGACACCGCCGAGGTTTCACTCCTCGAACGTGAAATATTGTGTGATCTCGGCTACAAACATACCGCCCCGGCGACGCTCATGTCGCTCTACTACCTGAAGATCAGGAACCGTACCTTCAACCACCTCTTCCGTAAGGGCGTGGTGCAGTGGGGCAGCGACCTGCAACGGCTGGCAGCCAAGGCCTACGAGAAGGCGCCGCCACTGATCACCGATCAGCGTTGGCGCTTTCTCAGCACCTTCAAGTCGCCGATGCTCCCGCCCTCGGCAACCAGCCTCGAGGCCCTGCTGCCCTCGTTCAGCGAACGCGAGGCCTTGATGTTTACCCCGGCTGACACTCCACTGAAAACGGTGTTCTACTTCCCCGGCTGCGGTTCCGAGCGCCTCTACGCCGACATCGCTGCCGCCGCCATCTATTCCCTGGTCAAGAGCGGCATCCGGGTGATCATCCCACCGCTCCACCAGTGCTGCGGCTTCCCGGCCAAGGTCAACGCCAAGAAGAAGATGGCGGCGATCAGCAGCCTGCGCGACACCATCATCCTCTCCCAGATCCGCGAGATGCTCGGCCATCTGGTGTTCGACGGCTTTGTGGTCAGCTGCGGCACCTGCCGCGAGGCCCTGCACGAGATGGGCTGCGGCGAGATCTTTGGCTGCGATATTGTTGATGTATCGCAGTTCGTCCTTGATAACGGCGTCATCCCTGTAGTGGAAAAACGTCGAGAAACCGTGCTCTACCACACCCCCTGCCACGATTCCTTCGACGGCATGGGTAAAAACCTGCTTGGCCGGCTGGTCACCACGGTCACACCGGTGGCCGACTGCTGCTCCGAGGCCGGTACCTTGGCGGTATCGCGGCCTGACATCGCCGACGCCATGCGCCGACGCAAGCGTCAGTCGCTTGAGCGGGCGATGCTCGGCGAGGCGACAACCACTATCGCCACCAATTGCCCCTCTTGCCTCTCCGGCCTCGGCCGCAACCGCGACCTCGGCATCATGCCGCAGCATATCGCCGTGCTGCTCGCAGCATCCCTGGGCGGCGCTGCGTGGCGCAGCGAGTTCGCAACCCTTGCCGCCAGGGCCGAACGGGTGACGTTTTAGCTCATGGAACCGCCGTGCAGGCCTTCACTGTACAACCTGCCGTTAGCGGTATGAAAGAACTCCTGCAGCGGAATGGATTCCTGCTTGAGAAAGCCTTTTCCCGGCAGTTTGCCGGCGGCAACGAGTTCCACCACCGCACAGACTGAGGCGGCGGTCGTCCAGGCAATGGCCCGGTGAGATCGACCGTTGATGGTCAGGGGGTAATAGCCTTTGACGAATTCGTCGCGGAACAAGCGCTCCTTTTTCCACCCTTCCACTGAGGCGTGGACAAAGACCACATCATCATTGACCGCCGGCTTGGCATTGGTGAGGATCTTACCAGCCAGCTCCCGCTGCTCGCGCTCGATCT
>CAYSON010000514.1:0-881 GCA_964432635.1 uncultured Desulfopila sp. | reverse complement strand
AGTTCATCTGCCTGGCGTGACCGGGGTAGCGGATCGACTTGTAATCAAGGTTTTCAACCTTGCCAAGATAGGTCTCGCACATGGTGCCCAACCCACCGGAGGTGGTGAATGCCTCGAGTTGGACGCCATTGATGACGATCTGCTCGATCCACTCCATGGGGGAGACCCACTTATGCTTGCCGTCCTCGATAACCTCGCAGTCGTTGAGGTATTCGTTGACCACGCCTTCCGGAGACCAGTTGAAGGCGTAGCCAAGCAGACCGGTGGGATGTTGCGGCAGGGCGCCAACCCGCAGCTTTATCGATCTGATACGCTCAAATCCCGAAGCCAGGAAAGCGCCGACGATGGCAATGAATCCCGGGGCCAGGCCGCATTGCGGGGCCAGGATGGCTCGGGCGTCGTTGCTCATGCTGATGATCGCCTTGGTGGTGGGAACATCTTCGGTGAGATCGAAATAGTGGATCTCTTCCTGATGGGCGATGGTGGCAACCGCCAGGTTGAAATGGTAGGGCAGGCAGGAGATCACCGCATCGTGGGTCTTGAGGGCCTGGCGGATGGCATCTAGGCCTGTGACATCGAGGGTGGTGGTGGCAAACGGCGCTGCCTCCGGGGTTACCCGGTCGGCTCCTGTGACCGTAAAGCCGGTGAGGTGCAGCAGTTGAGCGACCAAGTAGCCAACCTTGCCAAGGCCGAGAACGAGGATCGAAGAAATGTCTTTGTGCATGGCGGTCCCCTCAATGGTGAATGGATGTCGCTACGGCAGCACAATATACGACGGTTCCCCCATCTCTCCAAGACCTATCTTGGCAGCGGCAGGCTCCACTTTCGGCAAACTCTTATGGGGAGTACCTCCCTCTCCGGGACGATAAATGGCAATTCGT
>CAYSON010000513.1:0-2575 GCA_964432635.1 uncultured Desulfopila sp. | reverse complement strand
CTTCAGGGATGTCCTTGAAGATAACCTGAGGATTCAGACCATCGTCCAGGGCATCCGCGGGCTCATTAAAAAGAAGGCTGCGACCAATGTCAGTATCGATCTTTCGTAACCGCTTAACCACCCCCATCTTCCCCAATCCGCAAGAATCTGCTTTGTTTCTCCGAAAATGCCATGGAGGAGAAGATGCAGAGCAAGAAAAAATCCCAGAGAAGGCGGAATGAGTCATTTTGGCGAGAAACGGTTCGGTGTTGGAAGGAAAGTGGGAAGAGCCAAGCTACTTTTTGTCGAGAGCGGGCCATAGCTCTGTCGACCTTTTCCTGCTGGCGCAAACGGCTTAAGCACAACAGCGGTGGCGCCGTCTTTTATCCGGTGGTGGTGTCGGTCAAGGAAAATGTAGTCAAGAAAGAGCAACCAGCACCACTGCGACTCCTCTTTGCTGGTAAGCGGCTCAGTATCGAAATTCCCGGAGACTTTTCCGAGCCTGTTCTGCGCAAGCTGATCTCCACCCTGGAGGCGTTGCCATGAAGAGCTCGGCCACCAGGGTGTATATCGCTATCGGCGCAACCGACATGCGTAAATCAATCAACGGCCTGAGTCTATTGGTCGCCGACCAATTCGACCTCGATCTTTTTTCCGGCAGCTATTTTGCTTTCTGTAATCGCCGCCGCGATGTGGTGAAGATCCTCTATTGGGCCGAAAACGGCTTTTGCCTGTGGATGAAGCGGTTGGAAACGGATGTCTTCCGTTGGCCGGATTCGCAAGAACAGGTTGTCGAGATCAGTCCGACGGCACTCGATTGGCTTCTTCATGGTCTCGATGTGGGTCAGGCGCATCAGCGCTTATATTACTCCGCTGTTTCGTAATTATCATATTGATATTATTGTTTATATGTTGACAAGGCCGGTGGTTTCTGGTACCTATGTAAGCCATGAAAACCACTGCTTCCGATCTGCCCAACGATCCTCTTGCACTGCAGAAGCTCATTGTCGGCTACGAAAAAGAGAATCAACTGCTGCGCGAACAGATCCGCCTGTTGTATGCCCAGATCTACGGCAAAAAGAGCGAGAAGGGTGGTCCCTCCTCCGGGGTGCAGTTGCCGCTCTTTGATATGCCGGAGCCGGAAGTGGAACCGAAGACGGAAACTCGGGAGGTTGCGGCACATCAACGTCAGAAGCCGGGACGCAAGCCTCTGCCTGCCGAGCTCCCTCGGGTTGAGGTGGTGCACGATATCCCGGAGAGCGCAAAGGTCTGCGCCTGCGGCGCCCATTTGAGCCGGATCGGAGAAGAGACCTCGGAGAAGCTCGATATCATTCCGGCGGTCATTCAGGTGATCAAGATCGTGCGTCCGAAGTACGCCTGTAAGCAGTGTGAAGGCCTCGAAACGGAAGGGGCGGTGGTGAAAATCGCTCCAGCTCCCAAGCAACTCGTGGACAAAGGCATCGCCAGTGCCGGGCTGCTGGCCCATATCATCACCGCCAAGTTCTGCGATGCCCTGCCGTTCTATCGCCAGGAGCGACAGTTTGATCGGCTTGGGGTGGTTGTCTCACGAGCCACCATGTGTAACTGGGCGATGAAGGTGGCCGACAAGTGTCGACCGCTGCTGGATCTGCTCAAACAGCATCTCCGCTCCGGCCCGCTCATCAATATGGACGAGACGCATGTCCAGGTTTTGCAAGAAAACGGCCGTTCACCCTCGACAAAGTCCTACATGTGGGTCTGTCGCGGAGGTCTGCCCGACAAGCCGGGATTATTGTACCATTATGCTCCTTCACGTGCCGGCCAGGTGGCCGCCGACCTCCTTGCCAATTATCGTGGTGTCGTGCAGACCGACGGATATGCCGGATACGACTTTCTCGATTTGGTCAAGAACATAAGTCATGCCGGCTGCTGGGCACATGTCCGCCGCAAATTCACCGAGGCTGCAAAAGGGGCGGGCAAAGACAGGAAGGCTGGCAGTGTCGACATTGCCCTCGGGTACATTCGGAGGATCTACGAGGTGGAGGCGGAGGGGCGGAAAGCACACTGCACTCCCGAGCAATTGCTCTCCATGCGGCAGGAAAAGTCCAAACCAATCTTGGCGGACTTCTTTGCTTGGCTGAGCAAGAAGGCGTTGGTGGTCGTTCCCAAAAGTCTGCTCGGGGTGGCGGTCAACTATACCTTGAAGCAGTGGAGTCGCTTGCTCGTCTATCTCGACCACCCGGAGATGACCCCGGACAATAATCTTGCCGAAAATGCTATCCGCCCCTTTGTGGTCGGCAGAAAAAACTGGCTCTTCTCAGGAACCCCGGAAGGAGCTCAGGCCAGTGCCCTGCTGTACAGTTTGATCGAAACGGCCAAGGCCAATGCCCTGGAGCCGTACAAATATCTTCGCTATCTCTTTGAAAAATTGCCCTTTGCATCAACGGTGGAAGAATATTCGGCCTTGCTACCAATGAACCTGAGGGCGGAAGATCTGGCTTTGGGGAGTGGCGCTACTGGGGTTTGATAAGCGCTTACGATGATGAAGTTATAGAAAGATGCGAGTACCGAGTAACGGTTCCTTTTTGTCGCCTGCTTGTTGTCTTTGGTCAGGGAA
>CAYSON010000512.1:0-2579 GCA_964432635.1 uncultured Desulfopila sp. | reverse complement strand
CTTTCGCCATGCAGAATCATGTTGTTCTCTCCTTTATCAATAAAATGTGAAAGAAAGCTCTTCGCGACAATACCAATTATCAACCATTTACTAACAATTCCGCCGGCTTTTCCGATAACGAAAAAGCCGGCGAATCTTCTGAACCAGGATTATCTACTCTTTAAAAAGCCGGCGAGATGTGCAGCTTCTCGCGGGCCAACAGTGATAGTCCAACCGGGAAGTTCTTCTTCCACATCACCAGCAATTGATGCAGCGTAGCCGGGAATGATCAATTCGGTATGTTTAATCTTAGCAGCAATGCCACTCTTCTTAACAAACATCCCGACATCATCACCACCAAATTTGCCGGCAGCCCAAGCGGTGAGAACGGAAAGACCCTCGGTATCTTTAATGAGCAACCAAGCAGGAACCTTGCTCGCCTCGATCTCGCCGGAAACAATAAAATAGGTCAAGGCAAAGTTGCTAGTTACAAGTACCGGAGAATTTTCGTTTGGTGCACCGATCTCAAAGATACCCTCAACAACTGTCATCGGCCGCTGTGGGTCGGTGAAGATATTGAGTCGTTCGAGCAACAGCGGAAAGATTACCTCAGTGGTAAGATCGGACATAACGACGATACCACCGTATTTGGCAACGAACATACTGGCTATAAGCCCTTCTGTCGCGATGTTGGAGGCCATCTCGCAGGGGAAGGTGATGGTCGGAAAGCCAAGAGAACGATTACCGGCCTTGAGCGCCGCACGCCGAATTCCAACCTGATCTTCCAGTGCCTGCTTGATTTCCCGTGAACCTGGATCAAGGACTAAATCTTTCAGGCCCATGCCAACCAGTTTGTCGGTGAGAGCCATAAGGGCGTCGATAGAATCGGCTTTTACCGCCAAGGGCAGATCGTTGTCCAGAGCGATTTTACCGAAGGTATCAGCCGTTGCTGCGGTTGCAGCATATATCAACGGCCTTTTGAAACCGGCAGTTGCCACAGCACCGCTAATGATTTCCGCACTCTCACTCATCAAAATGAGGTTAAACTCGGAGGTTTCGGCAACGAGTTTGGCCAAGGTGGCAAAAGCCACACCATCACCATTAACATCTTTTAATGCCACCAGTTCTGGTCGCAGGTTCAAACCGACTCGTTCATACTGCAGCGCATTCCAAGCTTTAAGCTTGCCTTCAACAACCGCGACAGCGCTGTCGGAGGTAATTATTCCGGCAAAAAGAGTGGGATTATAAAAGGTCTTTTCATGCCGAGCCAGGACCGTCTCGCCGCCGGTCTTTGCAGCACGAACACCTTTGCCGATGGCCACCGGGCGGATCGGCGGTGCAGAAGCCTCGGCGAGCTGCGCCCGGGCTTCGTCGGACACGTAGGGACAGGCGTCGAGTTCGGCCTTGCCCGATGCAAGGTTCATGGCAAAGGCCAGGCAGGTAGGAACGCCACACTCCTTGCAGTTGGTTTTGGGCAGGAGCTTGAAGATTTGTATTCCTGTTAACGCCATTTGTATTGTCTCCTTATAAATATTTATCAGCCGGTCGGGGCATGGTCTCAATAGAAGGAAACCATGCCCCTTCAGCTTGAAAATTTATCCCATAATAGGTGGCATATTGATGGCAGGATGCCCTTTTTCCTGGAGCCATGGCAAAATCTCGTCTTCGGTGATGCCAACAGTTTCATCGGCAATCATATCTGCGAAATTCTGAATACCCATCGCCGCACCTCTGGCATTCAGTCGATCACGAATCTCATCTTTGACGACTTTCGGCATCCAAACCATACGCAGTAAACCGCCATCACCAAGGATGAATTTGCCTTGAGTTATGTTGAACTTGGAGTGGCCGACAAACCCAGGTGAAGAAGCACCACCGCCCATAACGCCGGCAAGGGTAGTAAACTTCATACCGGAAGGAGTATCACCGGTGTAGTCGCGACCTACGGTCATAATTCCATTACAGGCCGGAAGCACTGCGGCGATACATTCACAGCAACCACAGGTTGTCATCGGTGCTTGGCACATGGAGTAGAAATTGTAGGTATCAATGGCACCTTTGGATGCGCCTTTGATGAACTCATCTACACCTTCAAAACGGCCGAGAACCGGGTCAAGAACCTTGCCCTTTTTAATCGGCTGATTAGGTCCAGTCGGATTGATCTCGAAAGAGGCCTTACAATCCATCCAGTTATAGGCACCGCAAAGACCGGTTCTTTCCGGGCTGACGGTGCAGACATGGCTTGGCGCAAAAGACTGACAGAGACTGCAGGAGTAAAAGGTATCTACCGCCTCATCGGTCATCTTGTTGACACGCTCGTCACGGGTCTTATATTCGCTGCGAGCGGTTGTGGTCAGTTTGTCGACGTCTGCTTGGTTGGTAAAGAGAGTGACTTGGACTTTATCGACGATCTTCTTGAAATCCTGATGGAATTTGGCATGAAGAACAACACCGATATCCTTCAGGGTGAAGCCCTTTTCAACAGCACCCTTACCTATACGGACCCAGGCGATGTCTCGCTGGCCAATATGCATGACGCCTTGAATGTAGTTGATCAGATGATGGATCTGACGCTCCATAATCGGCTCGAAGTCGGTCTG
>CAYSON010000511.1:0-2583 GCA_964432635.1 uncultured Desulfopila sp. | reverse complement strand
CAAAGGTGTTGATTACCGCCTCCGGGGCCATCGAAGGCAAGAAGATCCTCGCCTATAAACCGCTGGTCGACAGCGCCATCGAGCAATCGACCCACGAAATCAAGGCCGTCATTGTCTTCCAACGCGATATCGTTACCGCCGAAATGAAGCCCGGTCGCGATCTCGACTGGGTGGAACTGGCAGCCAAGGCCAAGCCGGTTGGCTGCACCCCGGTCGACGCCACCGATCCCCTCTATATCCTTTACACCTCCGGCACCACCGGAATGCCTAAAGGTGTTCTTCGCGACAACGGCGGTCATGCCGTGGCCCTTTATTGGACCATGAAGAATCTCTACAACATCAACCCCGGCGAGGTCTGGTGGTCAGCTTCAGACGTCGGCTGGGTTGTTGGCCATTCCTATATTGTCTATGCCCCCCTGCTGCAGGGATCAACCACCGTTTTTTACGAAGGCAAGCCGGTGGGAACACCCGACGCCGGGGCGTTTTGGCGGGTCATTTCAGAGCACAAGGTGAAATCTCTTTTTACCGCTCCCACCGCTTTCCGCGCCATCAAGAAGGAAGATCCACAAGGGGTGCACTTCGCCAAGTACGATACTTCCTGTTTCGAATGCCTCTACCTGGCTGGAGAGCGCACCGATCCCGACACCCTGCACTGGGCTGAAAAACTCATCGGAGTGCCGATCATCGACCACTGGTGGCAGACTGAAACCGGTTGGGCCATCGTCGGCAATTGTCGCGGTATCGAACAACTGCCGGTCAAGGAAGGCTCGCCGACCAAGGCCATGCCTGGCTATGATGTGCGGATCTTGAACGATCTCGGGGAACTTGTGCCCAAGGGACAGGATGGCAATATCGTCATCAAGTTGCCGCTGCCTCCGGGCACCTTGACCACCTTATGGCGTAACGATGAGCGATACGTCAAATCCTACATGAGCAAATTCCCAGGCTATTATGAAACCAGCGACGGCGGCCGTATCGATCAGGACGGCTATGTCTACGTCATGGGCCGTATGGACGACGTCATCAACGTCGCCGGCCATCGCTTGTCCACCGGAGCCATGGAGGAAATCATCTCCAACCATCCTGATGTCGCCGAATGCGCGGTGTTCGGGGCCGACGACCAGATGAAGGGACAGTTGCCGGTGGGTCTTTTCGTGGTCAAGGCCGGGGTGACCCGTGATGGCGAGGAGATCAAAAAAGAGCTGGTGAAAATGGTTCGTGACAGCATCGGCCCCATCGCTTGTTTCAAGGATGCCACCCAGGTGGTGCGTTTACCCAAGACCAGATCCGGGAAGATCCTGCGCGGAACCATGCGCTCCATTGCCAACAACAAGGAGTATCGCGTACCCTCGACCATCGACGATCCGGCGATCTTGAGCGAGATCACCGAGGCTTTGGCCAAGATGGGGTATGTAAAATAATAAGCCTTGCAACTGGGCGGCCGTGAGTCAACCGGTCGTCCTTTACCCATAGCAAAGGGGCTCGCGTTCTTTGGGGCCCCGATTTTTCAGGAAGGCGTTTTATGAAGATTCACGAATATCAGGCGAAAGAGCTCTTTCGCAAGTACCAGGTGCCGACGCCCCAGGGCGGGGTCGGCTACTCCGTGGCGGAAATCGAAAACCTTGCCGCCGAACTCGGGCTGCCGGTGGCGGTCAAGGCACAGATCCATGCCGGTGGCCGTGGCAAGGGCGGTGGTGTTAAGGTTGCCAGGACTGCGCAAGAGGTGAGCCAGGCCGCTTCTGCCATCCTCGGCATGACCCTGGTGACCAAGCAGACCGGCCCGGAAGGCCGCCTGGTCAAAACCCTGTTGGTGGAGAAAGGGGTGGCGATCAAGAAGGAGATGTATCTTTCCCTGGTTCCCGATCGGGCTACGGCGACGGTCACCATCATTGCCAGTCAGGATGGCGGCATGGACATCGAGGAGGTCGCCGCCAAGACCCCGGAGCGGATTATCAAGGTGGCGGTCAACCCGATCACCGGCATTCGCGGCTACCATATCAACCGGGTCATGTACGGTCTGGAACTGGAAAAGGAGCTGATGAAGGTATTCGCCGCCATCCTGCGCGGCCTTTACAACCTCTTCGTCGACTACGAGTGTTCGCTGGTAGAGATCAACCCATTGATCATCACCGAAGACAAGCGCATCATCGCTCTTGATGCCAAGATGGATATCGATTCCAACGCCCTCTACCGTCATGCCGACGTGGTCGCCATGCACGATCCCAACGAGGACGATCCCACCGAGGCCGAGGCGGCCAAATTTAACCTCAACTACATCAACCTCGGCGGCAATGTTGGTAATATGGTCAACGGTGCCGGCCTGGCCATGGCCACCATGGACATCATCAAACACGTCGGCGGCGGCGCCAGCGCCGAGATGGTCGAGAACGGTTTTCGCATTATCCTCAGTGACGCCAAGGTCAAGGGTATTCTCATCAACATCTTCGGCGGCATTCTGCGTTGCGATGTTTTGGCCCAGGGTGTCGTCCAGGCGGCAAAGAAGGTGCAGCTGTCGGTTCCGGTGGTGGTGCGCATGGAGGGCACCAATGTCGAGGAAGGCCGGCGCATTCTCGCCGAGTCCGG
>CAYSON010000510.1:0-2603 GCA_964432635.1 uncultured Desulfopila sp. | reverse complement strand
CGTGGATCAGGGCGGAAATCGGGGTGGGGCCCTCCATGGCGTCGGGCAGCCAGACATAGAGGGGGATCTGCGCCGATTTGCCGCAGGCCCCGACGAAGAGCAAGAGGCATATGGCCGTGCCCATCGCCGGAGCGATCTTGTCGACGTTTTGCTTGAGCGACAGGTAGTCGAAGCCGCCGGCGCCGATGGCCCAGAAGAGCAGCGACATGCCGAGGACGAAGCCGAGATCGCCGATGCGGTTGACGATGAAGGCCTTGTTGCCGGCCAGCACGTTGTCGCTGTCTTTGCTGTAGAAACTGATGAGGAGATAGGAGCAGAGGCCGACGCCCTCCCAGCCGACGAACATCACCACCGGGCCGCTGCCAAGCACGAGAATGAGCATCGCGCCGAGAAAGAGGTTGAGGTAGGCGAAAAGTTTGCCGAAGTTCTCGTCGCCGGCCATGTAGCCCACCGAATAGATATGGATGAGCGAGCCGATGAAGGTGACGAAGAGCAGCATCAGCGAGCTGAGCGGATCAGCAAGAAAGCCCATGTCGACGTGGAGATCGCCGACGGCGAACCAGGTGAAGGCATTGTGGACGAGAAAGCGCTGCTCGGCCGGCAGCCCCTTGAGGTGGAAGAACACCACCACGGCGAAGATAAAGGAGAGGAGTGGTCCAATGCAGGCCAGCGTCCCGTAGAGCAGCTCCGGCAAGGGCTTGTCGCGGCGGCAGGTCAAAAGATACATCAGGCCCAGGACCAGGGCGCCGACGAGCGGCAGCAGGGGGATATAGCCAAGGTAGGTAATCGAGTGTTCCATGACATCACCCCTTCAACAGGCTGAAGACGTTGGTGTCCAGCTTGCTCTTATGTTTGTGCAGGAGAATGACCACCGCCAGGGCCAGCGCCGCCTCGGCCGCCGCCACCGCCATGACCATCATCGCCAATACATGGCCGTCCATGCTCTGGTGCAGCCGGGAAAAGGCGATAAAGGCGAGGTTGGCGGCGTTGAGCATCAGTTCGATCGACATAAAGACGGTGAAGACGTTGCGCCTGGTGATCACCCCGAGAATGCCCAGGCAAAACAGAATGATACTGAGAATGAGATAGTCCTGAATCACTTGCCCAGCCTCCTTTTGCCCGCCAGAACCACCGCCCCGACCAGGGCGATGAGCAGTAGAATGGATACGATTTCAAAGGGGAGTAGCCAATCCTGGTAGAGCACCAGGGCGACCTCCTTGATCCCGCCGAAACCGCCGCCGACGATGGTGGTCTCGCTGCCGGGCAGGGTCTTGACGATCTTGATGAGCAACAGGGCGATGGGGGCAATCACCACCGCGCCGCCGAGCAGATAGAGCCAGCGGCGCTTCTCCACCGGCAGATCCTTCTCCTGGATGTTGAGAAACATGATGATAAAGAGGACCAGCGACATGATCGCCCCGGCGTAGACGATCAGCTGCAGGGCGAAGATGAGCTTGGCGGAGAGCAGGGCGTAGATTCCGGCCAGGGAGATCATGGTCACCACCAGGCTCATGGCCCCGTTCATGGGGTGGCGAAAGAGCACCAATCCCAGGGCGCCGAGCACCGCCAAGACTGCAAATCCATTGAAGAGAAGTTCGGCAATCATGGTTTACTCGCCCCCTTTCTGATAGTCTTCCTCGGCAAAGGCCCCTTTGGTTGCCAGCAACTCGGGGAGTTCGAGCACGAAGGACGCTCTCTGGTTACCGGTCACCGAAAAGATGCCGGTATCCATGCGGATGGCGTCCAAGGGGCAGGCCTCGACGCAGTAGCCGCAGTAGATGCATTCGAGCAGGTCGATGGTGAATTTCACCGGCATCTTCTCGGTTCTGCCGTCGAGACGTTCCCCGGCGGTGATGTGGATGCAGTTGGCCGGACAGTTGGTCTGGCACATAAAGCAGGCAACGCATTTGACCGAACCGTCCTCGTGGGTGGTGAGGCGGTGCCGCCCGCGCCAGCGCACCGGGATTTCCGGCTGCACCTCGGGATAGTGGCGGACGTAGAGTCGCCTGTTGTCGAGCAGATTACGCAGAAAATGGCCCAAGGTGGTGGCCATGCCCTTGAAGATTTCGATGAGGTAAAGGCGTTCCTGCAGGCTCGCCCCCTTTCTCGACAAGGTCTTGACGGTCGCTCCCATAATCGTCCTCCCCTAACTCAGCGCCACGACGCAGGCACTGGTGATAAAGATGTTGAGCAGGGCCAGGGGGAGGAGCGTCTGCCATCCCAAGCGTTGCAACTGGTCGTAACGGAAGCGGGGCAGGGTCCAGCGCACCCAGATGTAGACAAAGATCATCATGGTGATCTTCACCAGGAAGGTGGCCATCTGCAGCAACATGACGAAGATATGGGCGGTGGGGCCGCCCTTGTCGGCAAAGAGGATGGCCAGCAGCACCACTTCCAGGAAAATCACCAATCCCCAGAAACACTTGATATAGATGGTGGCCTCAAAGACCCGTGGATCGTTCTCCCGCGGGTAATGGCTGACGTTGCTGCGGCGTATCCATCCGGCGAAATAATACATGGCTGCGGGTAGGGCGAGCATCAACAGGAAGGCCACCGGTTTGGCGTTGTTGAGCAGGGTGGCGGTGGACAAAAAGGGCACTTGG
>CAYSON010000509.1:0-2616 GCA_964432635.1 uncultured Desulfopila sp. | reverse complement strand
ACGTTCCTTGCGGTAGCGGGCAATAAAGGGCACGGTGTCGCCCTCACCGAGAAGCTGCAGGGTGTGCTCGACTTGCAGTGGTTGTAGTTGCAGGGTTCTGGCGATGTGTTCAACGGAGGGGGCGACGGCGAACATGTATTATTTTCATCCCTTGGGAATAATTGTGGAATTTGAGCAGGCTCGGCAGGATCCGGAGAGGGGCCGAGCGGTATCAGTGAGGGTGATTATACCGGTTATTTGCTCGCTGTCATCGTCCTTGAAAAAGACCCGGCTCACCTACGCAAAGATCATCTACCTGATGGCCTGCTCATGCGCCGCAGCAATGGGGGTGGTGTGGTGCAAGGTGCAGAATTTTGTTTATGAGCTGATACGCATGTACGCCGTTTCCCTCCCTTTTGTACCACCCAGGTCGTCGGCTTGCTCTCTGCCTCAGGTTTTAACGTCACGGCATAGCGCCAATTCTCTGTGACCATAAACTGATGAACACTATATGGCTACTCTGATTTGTCATATATGGCGCGTTGTTTCGGTAATATGACGACACCCAAAAGATCGCCCTCCTTTTTCCTTGCCGACCACAATAAGGATCGTGACTGAGGCCGCGACGGGGGAAATCTTGGTGAGCGTGTCGGCTGGTGTTGGTAACCAATCAGTTCGTCAAAGGAATTATCGTCGTAGCCTTGCTCCAGGGAATCAGAATGGATATCAGGCTTTTCGCGCATAAAGAAAGCGTTTGATATTCGTTGGTGGAGAAGATATGTTGGTTGGGTAGGAAGTGTTGAAAGAGAACGTACCCCAAGTCTTAACCCTGGCGGACCCATGGACCACACTGTAGACAAGTTGCAGCTCTTGACCGAGATGCTCCCCAAAGCGATGTTACAATCCCTCACTGCGGAGGCGCTCGAGGCGGTGCCCTCGGTTGCCAGACATGGCGACAAGGTCGCCATATACACCTTCCCTTTCAAGGTGGGAAGGGAATCGCGGGTGATGACAGTCGATGGCCGACTGGAGAGTATCGAGCGACCGAAAAAGGATAACAGCTCTCCCACCAACGATCTCTATCTCATCGATCGCGGCCATCGACTCAATATTTCCCGGGAGCATTTTGAGATCCGTTGCGATGAGAATGGGTACAGCCTGGTCGATCGCGGCAGCGCCTGTGGTACCCGGGTGGCCGGCAGCAGTATCGGTGGCGACGATCTTGGCGGCATTGTTGCTCTTCATGACGGAGATATCATTGCCGTGGGCATTGCCGACACCCCCTTCACCTACCGCTTTATCACCTTCGATGAGTTTTCCTTGGTAAAAAACAACGGCTGACAACAGATCGGGGAAGCAGAACGGACGTTGTCCAATCAGGCCGCGCCGGCGATGGCGGCAGCCACTTGCAGGGCCTGGCGGGTGGCGGCGACGTTGTGCACCCGCATCATGGTGATGCCTTTGCCGGCACAGAGTGCGGCGACCACGGCGGTGGCCATGTCGCGCTCCGCTTCCACCTTGATGCCGGTGATTTCGCCAAGAAAGCGTTTACGGCTGTGGCCGAGCATCACTGGCAGGTCGAGTTGAGCCGAGAACTGCTCAAGGTGCTTGAGCAGGGAAAGGTTGTGGGCCACGCTCTTGCCGAAGCCGATACCGGGGTCGACGATTAACCGTCTTTTATCGATACCTTTGGCTGTCAGCCAGGCAATGCGTTCTTGAAAAAATCCGATGATGTCTGCGACCACCTCGTCGTAGCGGGGGGCGACCTGCATGGTCGAAGGCGTGCCCAGCATATGCATGAGGATTACCGGAACCGCCGATTCTTGCACCACTTCAAGCATGTGTGCATCGTGACGCAGCGCCGAGATATCGTTGATGATGTCGGCCCCGGCAGCAAGGGCCTCACGGGCCACCGCCGCCTTGGTGGTGTCGATGGAGATGGGGATGGTGTGGTGCCGGCGGATCCCTGTAATCACCGGAATCACCCGGCGAATTTCTTCTGCTGTATCCACCGGCGGTGCGAAGGGGCGGGTCGATTCGCCGCCGACGTCAAGAATGTCGGCACCCTCGGTGATAAGACGCTCGGCCTGTTCCAGAGCTCGGTCAAGTGACGCAAACCTGCCCCCGTCGGAAAAGGAGTCGGGGGTGACGTTGAGGATGCCCATGATCTTGACTGGGCCGCATACCCTCATGGTTGGCTGTCGGGGCCGTCCGGCTTACTCCAGTTGGGACCTGGTGGCGTGGGCGATGCCGGGGGCTCGGAATCAGAAGAGGGCGACGGGGGAGCTTCGGGAGTGGCCTCAGCCGTTTCCCGGGGTGCGGCACTCTTCTTGTTCATCGCCAGCTTGCGCGCAGCGCGGGCCTTGTCGATCTGTTCCGTGTATTTTCCGGGACGCAGCTCCTCGATCATCGCTTCGATATCGGCAAGGACGATGGTCTCCTTCTCCAACAGATCCTCACTCATTCGCACCAAAATGTCGCGATGCTCCTCGAGCATGGAAGTGACCCGGATCATGGCGCTGTCGATGATCTTCTTGACCTCAATATCGATCAGTCGCGCCGTATCCTCGCTGAAGTCACGGTGCTGGCCGATCTCCCGGCCGAGGAAGATCTGTTCCTCTTTCTTTCCGTAGGTGA
>CAYSON010000508.1:0-2644 GCA_964432635.1 uncultured Desulfopila sp. | reverse complement strand
GCAGGTGCAGAACGGTCCGTGTATCTCCTCGGAAGATTGCCGGGAAGAGCGGGTGCTGATAAACGAGGCACTCTTTCCCATCGTTATTGTCGATGTCGAGGATGGTCGTGTTGTCTATGCCAACCAATTTGCGGCCGAGTATTTCGGCGTTGCCGCCGAAGCCGTGAAAGGGCTTGTGGTCGGCGATTTCTGGAAAGACCCCTCACGCCGAGCCCTTTATGTCGAAACCATCAGAAGGGAAGGGCATGTGCGCGATTTCGAGGCGGAGTTGCAGATGGTCGGAGGAAAGAAAAAGATTGCCCTTTTATCGGCGCGGACGATCACCTATCGGGGGCGGCCTGCCACCTATACGGTCTTTGCCGATATCACCGAGCGAAGGCACAGTGAACAGGCGTTGGTCGTCGGCGAGACACGCTATCGCGGTCTGTACCGGATGATGCAGCTCATGGCCAACACCGTGCCGGACATGCTCTGGGCCAAGGACCTTGATGACCGCTATCTCTTTGCCAACAAGGTCATTCGCGAGCGCCTCTTGATGTGCCGGGAGTTGGAGAGTCCCATCGGCAAGAACGACCTGTTCTTCGCCAATCGGGAGCGGGGCGATGGGTACCACCATACCTTCGGCGAGATTTGTGTCAACTCCGACCAGGTGGTGAAAAACAGCCACAGTTCAGGCCGCTTCCTTGAAGACGGTATGGTGCGCGGGGTTTATCTCGCCCTTGATGTGCATAAGGCACCGCTTTTTGATGATGACGGTAAGCTGATCGGCACCGTCGGCGCCGGGCGCGATGTCACCGCCGAATTGGCGGCCAAGAAGGCCTTGGAGGAAAGTGAGCGCCGCTACCGTCTGTTGGCCGAAAATGTTCGTGACGTCATCTGGATGGCTACTGCCGATTTCATCCCGCTTTATGTCACCCCCTCGGTGACGGAGATGTCCGGCTACAGTCCGGAAGAGTTTTTGAATATGTTGCCGGAAGCACATATGGCACTGGAGTCGAAAAAGAAATATTTTCGTTTGCGGAGAGCTGTTGATCGGGTCCTTCTCCATGGAAAGCGGCTGGAAAACACCTCCTTCACCTGCTGCTGTCAGCGTAAGGACCACTCACCCTACTGGGTGGAGATGGTCACGTCGCCATTTTACTCTGCGGAAGGGGAGTTGCAGGGCTTTACCGGGGTAATTCGCGATATCAGCAGACGGGTGCAGCAACAGCGGGAGTTGGAAAAGGCGAAACGGGCGGCGCTCGAGGCAAGCAAGAGCAAGTCGGAATTTCTCGCCAATATGAGCCATGAAATCCGCACCCCGATGAATGGCGTCCTGGGCATACTGCAGTTGCTCAAGGAGACGCAGCTTGATGCATCGCAGAAAAAATATATTGAAACCGCTCTTGCTTCCGGCTACTCCCTGTTGGGAATTATCAGTGATATCTTGGATTTTTCGAAGATAGAGGCTGGCAAGGTGCAGCTCACTCCGGCACCTGTGGCGGTCAGGCCAATATTTCGTTCAGCCATCGATTCCTTTGCCAGTATGATTGACGCTGACAGGGTAGAGGTGGCGGTGACGGTTGCCGGCAACGTCCCGGAGATCATTGTCACCGACGAATGGCGGCTCAAGCAGATTCTCTACAATCTCATCGGTAATGCGGTCAAGTTTACGGCCTACGGTACCATTGCCATCGACTTGAGGTTGGCAGCCCTAAAAAGTGGCAATCGCGCCATCCTTGAGTGTGTAGTGCGTGATACCGGAATTGGCGTCAACGAACAGATGATCGAGCGACTGTTCGAGCCCTTTGTCCAGGAAGACGGCAGTTTCCGGCGTAAAGTCGGCGGTACCGGTCTGGGTTTGAGTATCGTCAAAAACCTGGTGGAACTGATGGGTGGCAAGGTGCGGCTCGAGAGCTCGCTCGGTCTGGGAACCAGTGTTGTGTTCACCATAAACGTTGCCATCGGCACGCGTACGCCAGAGACGGAATCGCAATCGGCCAGGTCGTCCGCTGAGCCATCGCAAATCAATGTGCTGGTGGTCGAGGACGAGGCGATCAATGCCATGGTGATCTCTGCCATGCTCAGCAAACTCGGCCATCAGGTTGAGGTAGTCGACAACGGCAGGTCGGCCCTGAAGAAGCTGGCGGCAAAGAGCTATGATTGTATTTTTATGGACATCCAGATGCCGGAGATGGATGGAATGGAAACAACCCGGATTATTCGCAGCGATACGAGCGCAACCTACTGTGCGGTGCCGATCGTCGCCCTTACCGCCCACGCCATGAAGGGCGACCGGGAGAAGTTCCTTGCTGCCGGAATGAATGATTATCTGGCCAAGCCGATCGAGGTGCATCTGCTAACGGCGGTACTTGACCGTCTTTTATCAGCAGCTAAAGGACGGTAACGCGGCGCCCTGGGCTGTTTTTCCTTGCCGGAGGATCGTCTCCGCGGTAAGTTCCTGGTCCCCTTTGACAAGCTGCTCGGCGGCTTCGGGCCAGTGATCATCCCCCTTCTCCTCCAACAACCGTGAGCAAGGAAACATTCAGCAATGAAGATATTGGTCATCAATTCAGGAAGCTCTTCCATCAAATTTCAACTGCTCGACATGGCTGCGGAGCGCGTACTCGCCTCTGGTCTTGTGGAGCGTATCGGCGAGGCGGAT
>CAYSON010000507.1:0-2650 GCA_964432635.1 uncultured Desulfopila sp. | reverse complement strand
GGGTCGGCCTCCAAGGCATCCATGCCAACCCGCTTTTATGGCACCGACACCCTCGTAAGCGCTTATCAAACCCCAGTAGCACCACACCCCAAAGCCAGATCCTCCGCCCTCAGGTTCATCGGCAGCAAGGCCGAGTATTCTTCCACCGTTGTCGCAAAGGGTAATTTTTCAAAGAGGTAGCGAAGATATTTGTACGGCTCCAAAGAATTGGCCTTGGCAGTTTCGATCAAACTGTACAGCAGTGCACTGGCCTGAGCCCCTTCCGGAGTTCCCGAGAAGAGCCAATTTTTTCTGCCGACCACAAAGGGGCGGATGGCATTTTCGGCAAGGTTGTTGTCCGGGGTCATCGCCGAGTGATCGAGATAGACGAGCAAGCGGTTCCACTGCTTCAGGGTATAGTTGACCGCCACCCCGAGCAGACTTTTGGGAACCACCATCAGTGCCTTCTTGCTCAGCCAGGCAAAGAAATCCATTAAAATCGGTTTTGACTTTTCCTGCCGCATGGAGAGCAATTGCTCGGGAGTGCAGTGTACTTTCCGCCCCTCTGCCTCCACTTCGTAAATTCGTCGAATGTACCTAAGGGCGATGTCGACACTGCCGGCCTTTCTGTCTTTGCCCGCACCTTTTGCTGCCTCGGTGAATTTGCGGCGGACATGTGCCCAACAGCCGGCATGGCTGATGTCCTTGGCAGAATCGAGGAAGTCATATCCGGCATATCCGTCGGTCTGCACGACACCACGATACTTGGCAAGGAGAGCGGCCGCCACCTGGCCGGCACGTGACGGTGCATAATGGTACAACAAGCCCGGCTTGTCGGGCGGACCTCCGCGACAGACCCACATATACGACTTCGTCGAGGGTGAGCGGCCATTTTCCTGCAAAACCTGGACATGCGTCTCGTCCATATTGATCAGTGGGCCGGAGCGGAGATGCTGTTTGAGCAGATCCAGCAGCGGTCGACACTTGTCGGCCACCTTCATCGCCCAGTTACACATGGTGGCTCGTGAGACAACCACCCCAAGCCGATCAAACTGTCGCTCCTGGCGATAGAACGGCAGGGCATCGCAGAACTTGGCGGTGATGATATGGGCCAGCAGCCCGGCACTGGCGATGCCTTTGTCCACGAGTTGCTTGGGAGCTGGAGCGATTTTCACCACCGCCCCTTCCGTTTCGAGGCCTTCACACTGCTTACAGGCGTACTTCGGACGCACGATCTTGATCACCTGAATGACCGCCGGAATGATATCGAGCTTCTCCGAGGTCTCTTCTCCGATCCGGCTCAAATGGGCGCCGCAGGCGCAGACCTTTGCGCTCTCCGGGATATCGTGCACCACCTCAACCCGAGGGAGCTCGGCAGGCAGAGGCTTGCGTCCCGGCTTCTGACGTTGATGTGCCGCAACCTCCCGAGTTTCCGTCTTCGGTTCCACTTCCGGCTCCGGCATATCAAAGAGCGGCAACTGCACCCCGGAGGAGGGACCACCCTTCTCGCTCTTTTTGCCGTAGATCTGGGCATACAACAGGCGGATCTGTTCGCGCAGCAGTTGATTCTCTTTTTCGTAGCCGACAATGAGCTTCTGCAAGGCAAGAGGGTCATTGGGCAGATCGGGCACAGTGCTTTTCATGGCTTGCATAGGTAACAAAAACCACCGCATTTGTCAACATATAAACAATAATATCAATAAGATAATTACGAAACAGCGGAGAAGTCCAAGCGCTGATGCGCCTGGCGCACATCAAGACCATGAAGAAGCCAATCGAGCGAAGTCGGGCTGATCTCCACCACCTGTTCTTGTGAATCCGGCCAGCGGAAGACATCGGCTTCCAGCCGCTTCATCCACAGGCAAAACCCGTTTTCGGCCCAATAGAGGATTTTCACCAGATCCCTGCGGCGATTACAGAACGCAAAATAGCTGCCGGAAAAAAGATCGAGGTCGAAGTGGTCAGCGACCAATAGGCTCAAACCGTTGATCGATTTGCGCATGTCGGTTGCGCCGATGGCGATATATACTCTGGAGGCTGAGTCCTTCATGGCAAAGCCTCCACGGTAGAGATCAGCTTGCGCAGAACGGCCTCGGAAAAGTCTCCGGGAATTTCGATGCTGAGCGATTTGCCCGCAAAAAAGAGTCGCAGTGGTGCTGGTTGCTCCTTGCTGACAGCATTTTCCTTGACCGACACCACCAGCGGATAAAAGACAGTGCCACCGCTGTTGTGCTTAAGTCGTTTGCGCCAGCAGGAAAAGGTCGACAGTGCTATGGCCCGTTCTCGACAGAACGCCGCCTGGCTCTTTCCACTTTCCTTCCAGCACCGAATCGTTTCCCGCCAAAATGACTCGTTCCCCCTTCTCTGGGATTTGTTCTTGCTCTGCATCTCCACCTCCACGATTTATTTCGGAGAAACAAAGCAGATTCGGGAGGGTTCGAAAAGATGGGTTTGGTTAAGCGGTTACATTCATTGTCGACATCCTCAACCATATTGCACAACAGGATGAGTGGAATGTCGAGTATGTCCCCGGAACCTGGCAGGAGTCACTGGAGCGGTTGAGAACTGATAAAATCGACATCATCCTCTGCATTGGATATTCAGCGGAGAGAGATGAATATCTTGATTTCCCCAAAGAGCATGTGCTGCTTGACTGGGGACTTGTGTATCG
>CAYSON010000506.1:0-2669 GCA_964432635.1 uncultured Desulfopila sp. | reverse complement strand
AACTCTCCGCGGCTGGAGGCCGTCCCGGACGAGCTGTTTCTCGACGAACTGGGTGAGATCAACGAAAATATGCAGGCCAAGCTCCTCAGGGTCCTGGAGAGCAACGGCTACACCCCCCTAGGTGGGGTCCGCGGCCGTAACGCCAATGTGCGCATCATTGCCGCCACCAACCACAATCTCCGCCGCCTCCTTGATGAGGGACGAATGCGTGAGGACTTCTTCTACCGCATCCACGTTATCCCCATCACCCTGCCGCCGTTGCGCCAGCGCCGCCAGGACATTCCCCTCCTGGTCGAGCACTTTCTCGGTAAATACGCCACCGCCGACCAGCCACCCCGACTGGGTGGCCGAGACATGGACAAGCTGCTCGCCCACCACTGGCCCGGCAATGTCCGCGAACTGGAGAATACCATCCAGCGTTATATCAACCTGCAGGTGCTCGAGTTCCCGGAAAGCGTCAGCGAGCAGGCCCCTCCGCCGGAGCAGTTCCTGCTTCCCTTGCGCCAGGCGAGCAAAGGCTTCGAACGTACCTACCTCCTTCAAGTGCTTGGTCGTTGCCGCTGGAGCCGCACCCTGGCGGCACGGCAGCTGGGCATCGAGCGCAAGACCCTTTACTTGAAAATGCGCGAGTTTGGGCTGCTCCGCCCAGAGAACGAGTAATTTATTCCCCGTCTTGAGTTATTATTTTTCCTTACCAGAATTGCATCGTATTACAACGATATAGGCTTTTATCCCACCGTATTCCGAGTCAATTTTTTCCCATCGATTCGAATCAGTCACGCGCCACGGCCACACTATCGGTGCGGTATCCCATCACATTTCCACCATCTCGCCAACCGGCACCGCTTTTGCTCTTCCTAAAGACGACAGCAGACATCGCCGCCATCCCCATGCGGCCTTAAATCCCATGCGAAAGGAGCTCGAGATGACCACCAAAATCCTCCCCCCGGCACCGAATGCCTATTCCTACCCCCTGCTCATCAAGACCCTGCTGAGCACCCCGCTGACCTACGCCGCGGAGCAGCAAATCCTTTACCGCGATCAGGGCGGCTACAGCTACCGGGAGTTCGGCCGGCGCATCTGTCGCCTCGCCCATGCCCTGGGCAGCTTGGGGATCAAGGCCGGCGACACCGTGGCGGTGATGGATTGGGATTCACCCCGCTACCTTGAGTGCTACTTCGCCGTGCCGATGATCGGAGCGGTGCTGCACACCGTCAACATTCGCCTCTCCAGCGAGCAGCTGCTTTACACCATCAACCACGCCGAGGACGATCTCCTCCTCATCCACCACGATTTCCTGCCGATGCTCGAGGCAATCAAAGACAAACTGACCACGGTCAAAAAAATCGTCCTGCTGCGTGACGACGCCGCCACACCGGTCAGCGGCGACGGCGAATACGAGCAACTCCTGGCGGCGGAGGCGGAAACCTACGACTTCCCCGATTTTGACGAAAACAGCGTCGCCACCACCTTCTATACGACAGGCACCACCGGCCTGCCCAAGGGCGTCTTCTTCACCCATCGCCAGCTGGTGCTGCACACCCAAGGCGTTCTCGCCACCATCTGCGCCAACGACGGCGCGGCACGGGTCGGCTCCTCCGACGTCTATATGCCGATCACCCCGATGTTCCATGTCCATGCCTGGGGCATGCCCTACCTCGCCACCATGCTTGGTTGCAAGCAGGTTTATCCGGGGCGCTATGAACCGGGAATGCTGCTCAAACTCGTGGCCACGGAAAAAGTGACCTTCTCCCACTGTGTCCCCACCATCCTCCACATGCTGCTCTCGCACCCCTCCTGTGCCGAGTACAATCTCAGCTCATGGAAGGTGATCATCGGCGGCTCGGCCCTGCCCCGAGGCATGTGCAAGCAGGCCCTGGCCCACGGCATCAATATCTACACCGGCTACGGTATGTCTGAGACCTGCCCGGTGCTGACCCTGGCCCTGTTCAAAGCGGGGATGGACGATCTCTCCGAAGAGGACAAGCTGACTATTCGCTGCCGCACCGGTCTGCCGATTAGCCATGTACAATTGCAGCTTTTGGATTCCGAAGGCAAAGCAGTCGCCCACGACGGCAAGTCAACCGGCGAGGTGGTGGTGCGCGCCCCCTGGCTGACCCAGGGCTACCTCAAGGATGAGGAGAAAAGCCGCGAGCTGTGGCAGGGCGGTTGGCTGCATACCGGCGACATCGGCTATATCGACGAAGCAGGCTATCTGCAGATCACCGATCGCCTAAAAGACGTGATCAAGACCGGCGGCGAATGGATCTCCTCCCTGGAACTGGAGGACATCATCAGCCAGCATCCCCTGGTGGGTGAGGTGGCGGTGATTGGCGTCCGCGATGCCAAGTGGGGCGAGCGCCCCCTGGCCCTGGTGGTCCCCAAGCCGGGCAGTGAAACCTTGATCAGCGCCGAGGAGATTCTCAATATGGTGCGCAATAAAGTCGACGACGGCACCCTGCCCAAATACGGAATCCCCGAGCGGGTGGTGATCGTCGAGCAGATCGCCAAGACCAGCGTCGGCAAGATCAACAAGAAACAGCTGCGCCGCGATTTCAGCTAAAGCTGAGTTGAGCAGCTTGCCTGCTCGTACGAAACTTATGCCCTTGCGGTGTAAAGCTGAGTTGAGCAGCTTGCCTGCTCGTACGAAACTTATGCCCTTGCGGTGT
>CAYSON010000505.1:2093-2681 GCA_964432635.1 uncultured Desulfopila sp. | reverse complement strand
AGTACGAGTACAAAGACGTGGCCACCAAGCTGTCCATCGTCCCTCACATCAATCAGGCCGGCAGCCTGCGTCTTGAAGTGGCCACCGAAGTGGTGCGTGTCAAAGAGAACAACGCCGACACCCCAACCACCTTCAAGCGCACCGCCTCGACCACGGTGGTGCTTAACGACAGTGATACCGTGGTCATCGGCGGCATCATCGGCCACGATTCGGCCGAGAACGAATGGAAGATCCCCCTGCTCGGCGATATCCCCGTCTTGGGGTGGCTGTTCAAGACCAAAAGCAGCAGCCATGCCAAGACCAATATGTTCATCTTTCTCACCCCGCGCATCGTCCGCAATCCCGCGGAACTGGCAGCGGTAACCGCCGAGCGAGAGCGGCTTGCCGCCAGCGCCTCGCCAATCGCATTGGCGGCGCAGCGGGAGCGGCGGCTGGAGGCGGGCTATGGCAAACTGACGGCGGGCGATCTGGCAGGGGCGAGGGACCTTTTTAGCAAGGTTTTGGCTGACGAGCCAAACAACGCCTTTGCCCTGTTCAATATGGGGACGATCCTCGAAAAAGAGGGCAGACCGCAATTGGCCCTGGAAA
>CAYSON010000505.1:0-2083 GCA_964432635.1 uncultured Desulfopila sp. | reverse complement strand
AGCAGTGGTCGGCCGCGTCAGTGACCCTGGCAAGCGTGGCGCATCACTGCTGCAGTTGGCAATGGAAAACATCAAAAGGTTGGAGAGGGCGGAAGGGCCGTTTGAGGGGCGTTGATGAAGAGGATCGGCGAGCTATTGCAGGAAGAGGGGGTGACTGCGGCGGCGGTGGTCGCTGCCTTGGCCGAGCAGGAACATACGCCGCGACGTTTGGGCGAGCTGTTGGTCAAGAAGGGTGCTTGCGATGAACTTGCCGTGTTGCGGGCCCTCGGCCGCCAGTTCGACATCAGGGTATGCACCACCCTTCCGGCGGAGACTGATTTGAGCTTTACCGGGCGAGTGGCTATCGGCTTTCTCAAGAGTCATTGCCTGGTGCCGCTGTTGACGGCTGAAAAAGGGTGTGTGGCGGTCAGCGATCCCACCGCCTTTGCCGCCGTCGACGATCTGCGCCGCCTTCTTGGCGAGCCCTCGCTGCCGATGGTGCTGGCCCCACGCGCCGCAATACTTTCGGCAATCAACCAGGCTTACGACCAGACCCAGGCTTCGGCCAAGACCATCCTTGAGGATATCGGCGACGACGACCGGCGGCGGTTGTTTACCGAGATCGAGGAGATCGGCGACCTGCTCGACGACACCAGCGATTCACCAGTGATTCGCTTGGTTAATCTGATGTTTGCCCAGGCCATTCGTGACAACGCCTCGGACATCCATATCGAGCCATATCAGAACAGTCTGAAAATCAGAGAGCGTCTCGACGGCATTCTCCACGACATGCTCAGTCCGCCCAAGCAGGTGCAGGCGGCCCTGGTGTCGCGCGTCAAGATCATGGCCAAGCTCAATATCGCCGAAAAGCGCTTACCCCAGGACGGGCGGATCGAGCTCAAGGTGGCCGACAAGGAGATCGACGTGCGGGTGTCGACTCTGCCCACCGCCTTCGGCGAGCGCGCGGTTTTGCGCCTGCTGAACAAATCCTCGGTGTTGCTGTCGCCTTCCGATCTCGGCTTGCCCGAGGAGCGCCTGGCGCCCTTTGCTGCGGCGATCAAGGCGCCCACCGGCATCATCCTGGTCACCGGTCCGACCGGTTCAGGCAAGACCACCACCCTCTACGCCGCCCTGTGTGCGATCAACACCACCGATATCAACATCATTACCATCGATGATCCGATCGAATACCGCATCGACGGCATCGGCCAGGTGCAGGTCAACCCCAAAATCGATTTGACCTTTGCCTCCGGCCTGCGCTCCATCGTCCGCCAGGACCCGGACGTCATCCTGATCGGCGAGATCCGCGACACCGAGACCGCCGAAATCGCCATGCAATCTGCCTTGACCGGGCACCTGGTCTTTTCCACCCTGCACACCAATGACGCCGCCGGGGCGATTACCCGGTTGCGCGACATGGGCATCGAGCCCTTTCTGCTTGCTTCCTCGCTCAACGTCGTACTGGCACAGCGGCTGGTGCGGGTCATCTGTCCACGTTGCAAGGAGGCGTATTTGCCCAGCGCCGAGATGTGGAGCCGCATCGGTCTCAACCCGAAGCAGTACCATGGACAAACCGTCTCTCGCGGCCGGGGCTGTGACCACTGTTTGCACACCGGCTATCGCGGCCGCTGCGGCATCTTCGAACTCCTGCCGATGAGTCCGGCGATGAAGTCCCTGGTGCTGACCACCGCCGATGCCAACGAGATTCGGCAACAGGCGATGGCCGAGGGCATGGTGTCGCTCGCCGAAGACGGTGCCAATAAGGTGCTGCAGGGACTGACCACCATAGAGGAAGTCTACCGGGTCTGCCGCCAGGGGTAAGCCGCTCAGCGCACCTCTATGCTCTTCTTGCTGTCGATACCGTAGCGTTTCATGCGGTTCCAGATGGTCACTCGCGATACCCCGAGGAGTTCCGCGGCCTTACTCTGGTTGCCGCCGGTACGTTCGAGCACCTCCAGCAACTCTTGCTTTCCGATGGCTTGGAGATTGAAGGCCTGTTTTTTGGGTGGGGATTTTTTTTCTGATGCGATGCCGGTCTTGGGGCGAACGATGGTTTCCGGCAGGTGGTGGGGGTGGATGATCTCCTCGTGGCAGGTGACGAAGG
>CAYSON010000504.1:0-2683 GCA_964432635.1 uncultured Desulfopila sp. | reverse complement strand
GAGGCCAGTTTTTCAAAAACGACTCGCGTGTCTTCGCACCACGACTCTTCCCCTTCTCCCGCAAAAAGACCTTCACCCCATTTTCAACTCTCCAGATGTGCTGCAGTCTGGAAAATGGAAAAAGTGTTGATTGTTAACATTTTGGTCTACAATAGAGCAATAGATATATTCTATACAAAAAACAACAAGATATGCAATAATAACAGCAGATTTACATTGACCGGCCTGTCTGTTTGTGATCAACAAGACGAAAATGATCCTTGCTGTTCGTGTTTCTCGCTCCCAATTTCTAGTTTTCAGCAAAGCATTTCAGACCAACCACAAATCGCTCAAAGACAAAATCAGATCATGGACCTCGAAGCACGGTTGGCAGCAATCGAGAAGACGCAAAACGAGATCTTGCAGCTGCTCTCCAAAAACTCGCAAGCTCCTCCCATCGCCATGACCTTGAAAGAGGCGGCAGAGTATGTGGGCTTCTCGGTCGATCACTTCCGCCGATTGTCTGTCGAGAGGCGGCTAATTCCCTACTCACGACCATCGGGACAGCAAAAGGGCAAGATTGTCTTTCGCAAGATCGACCTCGACAAGTTCCTGGAAGGCTCACTCAAAGAGGAGCGCACGCCAAAACAGCCCGGACGAAAACGCAAGCCGCATCACGGGTTGTTCTTCTAGCACCCGACCACCATATCCCGCCAGTCCCACACCCCCTCACCAGACCAGGACCCGGCCAGGCAATTCCCCCAGGCTCTTTCCGTACCCCTCAGCCACCCTCAAACTGAGCCAGTTTTGCCTCAAGCAGCGAGATTCTGGTTCGCAGCGATCCGCGATCGTTCTGGGCCATCAACGCCCCATGAAAGGCATCGATCATCCCAGACAAGATCTCCCGATAGATGGTCTGCGATTCAAGAATCTGGATCACCTTGACCATCTTCTCGGAAATGGCCATGGCCATAGTAGGCTGGCAATCCACGGCAACCATGTCATTTTCTTCCTGAACCGCCACCTCGGGCAAAGAGGATTCCTTTTTCCTTACCTTACCCTTGGCCGGGGGCGAACCACTCTGGCCGTCCAAAAGCCTTCGGCCGAGTGCCAGCATTTCCTCATACTCCATGCGGAAATACTCGGTGATCTTCTCTCGGATGGCCTCGGAACCACTCTTTCGCCCTTTGATGATGGCATTGAGGTAACCGCGATCGATGCCCTGTTGCAACGCCAATCGCGACTGCGCCCCCCGACCTTCACGAACCAGTAAATACGTCAGGGCGGCATGAAATTGATTCGATACTGTTTGAGCCATAAGTCTACTTTTGACCATCATGTCTAATTTGCACAAATTTTTAGGAGTTATATCATTTTTTTGTTGACATGGGAGCAAATTTCTAACAATTTTCCGCCCATGATAATTTATCGAAAGAGGACAACCCAAAAAGAGATAGCCATAGCAGCCAACATCGGCCAAGACTTCCTCAGCCATATCGTGCGAGGACGGCGAAGGTGTCCCCCAACGGTTGCCGTTCGTTTGGAGAATATCACCGGAATCGATCGTAAAATTTGGGTTTGGGGAACATCGAAAGAAATCAGGTCAGCCATCGAACAATTCTGCTACGACATCCCCGCCCCGCCGCAAACCGCCGATGGATAGTCGACCAACTCTGGGCTGCGCATATCGTAAAAGGTGTCTGATAGGTCAATAAACATTGAAAGTGGACAAAAGACAAGGGTTTTTCGACAGTGGCGCTCTTTCGCGCCCTATTGGTCTACGAATTGAGATGGTGTCTTGTCACCAACACCCCCCTACTCTCCTTCTCCTCCTGCCGCTTTTGGCTCCAGTTCCACCCCGTCACCTCGGGAGGTGACGGTTGGCAGGCAACCACCCGGATCACCTTCTGAACTAAACGAATCGTCGCCTTTGCCGCATTGGCCGAAGGAGGTCCACGGCATCCCCAATATCTGTCTGCGCTCCGCTCTGTTTGGTTTGGTGCAACGAGGGAAACGGCGCGCTGTAAAAGGTGAAAAAATCGCCGCCGTCAAAGGCCTCGACATTCACTATACCGGCTGGCAACTCGACCAGGGGGATTTCGATGTGCTGGGTCAAGCGCTGCACCTGCAGGCGCAACAGCCCGGCATCTCCCCCGGATCATACCTGCAGTTCACCGCCAAGTCCTTTCTCACCGCCATTGGGCGACAGCCGGGAAAGTCGGCCCGGGAATGGCTCAAGGATTCCTTCAGGCGTTTGACCGCCACCGCCCTTGAAATAGACATCGAGATCAAGCATTCGCTCATGAGCGAACGATATTCCTACGTTGGCTCCTTGATCGACGAGTTCTATTACCAGGAACGGCAACATACCTATCTGCTGCGCATCAACCCCAAGCTCTCCGATCTCTTTGCCGCCGGTTGGACGCAACTGCAGCGACAGCAACGGCATCGTCTTAAGACCGATCTCGCCAAATGGCTGCACGGATTTCTCGCCAGCCATAAATCTCCATATCCGATCAAGGTGACCACCCTAAAACACCTCTGCGGCTCGAGGTGCACGAGGATCTCCGACTACCGCTACAAGCTGATGCTCGCCCTCGAGGAACTGAAGACCGCCGAGGTCATATCAGCTTGGGAAATTGACGCGGAAGACAAGGTGCAGGTGCAAAAGTCCGACCCCGTGGGGGGCATAGCGGTCGTACTG
>CAYSON010000503.1:0-2712 GCA_964432635.1 uncultured Desulfopila sp. | reverse complement strand
CGCGGAACCGAGGTCTTGCCGAAAGACATCATAAGCGTCCCCATGCATGCCCTTTGGCAGGGTCTGGCTTGCTCCGGCGAGGTCTGGCAGGAGCGGGGCTTTGCCTGCGACTGGCAGGAGTTCGACCGCATCAGCGCAGGGATCTTCCGCAAGGACTCGCGCCTCTTGGCCAGTTACGCGCTCTTGTCCGCAGACTACCTGCACCTGCTGGTGCGCTTCGGCTACCATTTTGCCACCGTAGACGCCCTCTGTGGGGCCGACGCCGAACAGAATTATATCACCATGAACTTCGCCGGGGGCGCCGGAGCCTACCAAGGCCGTTCGCTGCGCATCCAGTTTCTGGCGGACGTTCTGTCGCGGCTAGGGTTCGAAGTCACCATCAAGGGTGATCTCCTCGAGGCTTCGCTGCTTCGCCTCGAGCAAGCGGCCATGGAAAGCGCCCTCGACCAGTTGGGTCGTTTGTTGGGCACCAGCCGTCTCCTCGACATGGCCTTAAAAACCCCGGAGCAGGTGGCCACCCTCAGCGAATCCTTTTTCCGGGGGAAATACGATTTCCTTGAGGCCGAGCGGGCCGATGCCCCTGCCAACTTCTTTTTGATCACCGGCGATTGGAAAAACAGCGATCCCGGCATGGAAGCGGGCATCCTGCAGGACGGCTCCCGTTTCGTCTCCTCCATCTCCATCGGGGTTACCCAGACCATGGGCCGTTTCATGGGCAAACGCTACCAGGAGTTTCTCGATAACGTCGAGGCCTATTGCTACTTTCCGCTGATCATCGCCAAGGAGAGCAATATGGAGAACGGCAGCGCCGAGGTTTGGGTCAACCCCCTGGCCGGCACCATCGACCAGGCCGGCGGTCTGGCCTTTGCCATCCGTGACTGGGCCAATTATTTTGTTTTTCGCATCAACGCCCTGGAGGACAATGCCGTCTTGTTCGAGTTCAGGAACGGCAAACGTGTCGAGCGGCAGAGCGTCGATGTGTCAGTTGCTCGTGAGCAGTGGCATCGCCTGCGGATAAAGACCCAAGGGCGGCTGATTCGCGCCTTTTTGGGCGACAGGCAGCTTATCGATTACCAAGCGGAACGTAACCTCACCGGCTATCTTGGTCTCTGGACCAAGGCCGACTCGGTCACCTTATTCAAAGGCCTCACCGTAGATTTGCCCGACGGGCGATCTCATATCTTTCAATCACTTCGATAACATCATGGAAAAACAACAAGATGCTCCCGGGCCGATCTCTTTCCGCGAGGCCTTCAAGGTTTGGACCAAAATAGGCTTTCTTAGCTTTGGCGGGCCGGCCGGCCAGATAGCGCTGATGCACAAGATGTTGGTCGAGGAGCGCAAATGGATCGGCAATGACCGCTTTCTCCATGCCCTCAATTACTGCCACCTCCTTCCCGGCCCCGAGGCCCAGCAACTGGCGACCTATATCGGCTGGCTGCTCCACGGCACCCGGGGAGGTTTGGCGGCGGGTATCATGTTCGTCGTTCCCGGCATGGTGACCATCCTGGCGCTGACCCTGCTCTATGCCGGCTTTCAAAAGGTGGCGGCGGTACAGGCCTTGTTCTACGGCTTGAAGCCGGCGGTCTTGGCCTTGGTGGTCATGGCGGTGTTCCGCGTCGCCGGCAAAGCCCTCAAAACCCGGTACCTGACGCTCCTGGCCGGTCTGGCATTTCTTGCCATGTTCTTTTACCAGGCACCATTCCCGGCGGTGATCGTTGCCGCTGGCCTGCTCGGTTATCTTGGCATGAGCTGGTGCCCACAACGGCTCGGTGACCGCTGCCCCCGATGGATTTGCGGCGATACCACGGTGAAGCACGGCAAGGACGAAGGTGCTATGATCGATCTCCTCCTCGCCAAGGAGAGTGACGGCCGGTTTTCTCCGACGTTGTTCCGCAGCCTCAGGGTCTTGGCCACCTGGGGTGTGATTTGGCTCAGTCCGGTCCTGTTGCTGCTGCTTTTTCTTGGGCCTGGCCATGTATTCAGCAACATTGCTATTTTTTTCAGCAAGTTGGCCATGGTCACCTTCGGCGGCGCCTATGCGGTGCTGGCTTACATGGCTCAGGAGGCGGTGTCCGGCTATGGTTGGCTGTATCCCGGCGAGATGCTCGATGGCCTGGCCTTGGCCGAAACCACCCCCGGCCCGCTGATTCAGGTGGTGCAATTTGTCGGTTTCCTCGCCGCCTTTCGCGACCCGGGTATGTTGAACCCCTACGTTGCCGGTACGCTTGGCGCCCTGCTCACCGTCTGGGTGACCTTTGCCCCGTGTTTTCTGTGGATTTTTCTCGGAGCACCCTATGTGGAGAAACTCCGTCATAATTGGCTGTTGAACGGCGCCCTCTCCGGCATCACCGCCGCCGTGGTCGGGGTAGTCCTCAACCTGTCGATCTGGTTTGGAATGAACGCCCTCTTTGCGCAAACCCATCCGACCCATGTGCTGGGGGCAACCATCCCCGTTCCCGACTTGGCCAGCGCCGACTGGTTCGGCCTGATCCTCGCGGGCCTGGCCTTTCTTGCCATGAAATACGGCAAGCTCGGCATGATCACCGTCCTGGCTGCCTGCTCGGGCCTGGGATTTCTGTGGAAAATATTTTTTTAGGGAGAGATCTATGACAACAAGTATCACTGCTGCCCAACTCGCCGACCTGCAGGCTTCCGGCAAGACTGTGACCATCCTCGACGTCAGGCGCAAGGAGGACTTTGACAAGGCTC
>CAYSON010000502.1:0-2727 GCA_964432635.1 uncultured Desulfopila sp. | reverse complement strand
CGAAGTCGGTGTATTCCTTCTGGGCGCCATGATTAATGAGAAAACGGGTCTTGCTCTTCCCTCCGACCATGCCAACGAGGATCTCGAGCTTGTCGTCGTGATCAAGCTCTTTCTCGCTCCAGAAATACGGGTTACCGGTCTTGCGGGTCTTGCCATAGGCCTCGGCTATCGCCTGCCCACCAAGGAGGATGGCGCGGTCGACGGCATGGGTGGTGCTGAACCCGGCAGGGACCAGGTCGCCGGTTGTCTCGGTGGTGCTTGTGGCACTTGCACACCACCTAATTTCCTGCCCGGCATAAAAACGGATCGGCTTGGGCATCTTGACAACAAGAATCCCATTCCAGAGGCCTGCTTCGCCCATAAACAACGGGTTGTTCTTGGCCATCTGCGCCCGAGCCATAGCCTGAGCCTGCAGGGTGCGGAAGTTTCCGGACTTGATGATCGAGTTGTACTGCTCGCTCGACACCAAGAGAACCCGGATCGGTGAATCACTTGCCACCTGGTCGCCAGGGAAGGACACGGGCGGAGGAGGAAGCGCCATCCCGTCGATCTTCTGACGGACCGCGTCCATCATGTCCAGGTTCGCCACGTCGGAAGTAGCGATGGTGATTGCGTTACCTGACGCCGCGACCGGCTCAATCCCTGTACCGGTGGACATGAAATGACGATTACGAGACGGGGCACGGACAGCGTTGACGCAGATCGATACAAAGTCGGGGTCGGACGCCAAAGGGATCGCCCATTCGATATCATTGTGGAATCCACGGGCACCGGCCATGTGGGTGAGGAGCAACTGATCCTCGAGGCGCTGCATGTAGTTTAGGCCAAGGGCACGGGCCAACCGACGCAGCTGGTGCGGGGTCCGCTGTTGGGTCATTTGCCCGCCGGCGGAGATCGGCTTGCGGCACTGGTTGATCCGCAGGCTATCTTGGCTGAAAGACATGGAGTCGCCACGACCCTCGGCCATGGCCTCACCCATGATCGGCTTGCCACCGATAGGGTTGATGAGGTCAAAGGTGACCTCGTCTCCGGCGTTTTTCGTCAGGTCCATGCACCGGACAACCGGCATCTCGTTATCTGACTGGAATCGGAGCTTGCTTTCGGCGTCGCTCTGTTGAGGGAGCTTGCCGGAAAGCCGACCGAGAGTGGTGGGGCGCTGCATGTTGGCAGCAAAGAGTCCTGCAGATTGGATTTTGACGGACTGCGGGGAACCGTAGGGGATATTGGTAGGCATGTTGAAACCTCATAGGCTTACGAACTCCCCATGAGGCTTCAACATTTGAGGTGAAGCGTGATGGAATTTGACCTTGGACCGCTTCCGCCACAGAGGACGGAGGGGGGCCGCAGAATTATTTTTTCTTCTTCAATTCTTCTTCGGCGAGCGCCACAAACTGCTTGGCTACTCGCAGTAAGAGTTTGAGGATACTCTCAGCGGTTATTTTCAGCTGGCTTGTTGTATCCTCTGTGGTTTGGTTTTTCGCTGTCATATCGCTCGATCTAACATCTCCTTTATCTGCTCATTGGTCTTGCCGTGAAACCTGTTGGTTACCAGAGACACGGAGGACTCTTCGAGCATCGAATCAACCTCGTCGTGATTCACTGCCCTGCCGGTCGGGATATCGCTTAGGCTGCGGGGCACCCTATCTCCCCCTTGTGTCGCCGCCGCGATAAGAGCGTCGACGTCAGTGGAGGATTTGTCACCGGTTTTCGGCTTGGTGACGGCAAAGCCGGTGTCGCTTTTGAAAAGATTCAGCACGGGAATGACTTCTTTGGCCTCGCCTCGTTCAAGAACCTCGGCATAAACCTTGCGCAATCTCTCCGGCTGAGTGTCCAGCCACTCATGAACTTTTGCAGATTGTTTTTTGATTTGATCATACCATCAACGCCCTTGCGGATTGCGTCGAAGTGGGCGGAATCGGCATCAGCTTGGCTCTTCTCAATAACCGGAGCCAGTTGCCCGGTCATCTTCTCAAGCGCATCGATACGGGAAAGCATCGCTTTGCCGGCGGCTTCCGTCTCACGCCTCAAGACCGCGTAGAACTCAGGATAGTCCTCCTTGAACGACGCCATTAGCTCGTCGGTCGCGGCGGTGTCACCAGTCTCGCTGTCCTGCTTGGCAGCCTCAGCCATCCTGGCCTGCAGGTCGTCACGTTCCGCTTTGATTGCGGATAGTTGTTCCTGTAAAGACCGGGCTTGCTCTTTAGCCACCTTGGCCTCATCCCTGGCTTCGACCAACTTCTCATACTCGATGGTATGAACGCCGTCTTTCGCCAGGATGACAGGTTTCTCGCCGTCAGTTGCATTAATGGCGGGGTCCGGCGTTCCCTCGCTTTTTGCCTTGTCACCATCCCCGGGGATATCGTCACCGGTTGGTATGTCGGCAATCTCGCCGTTCCCAGTCAATAACTGGGCCATCTGCTCGTCGGTCATTCCACCGTCAGCGCCAAACTTCTCAATCAAATCATCAACATCGTTCAAATTCATGGTGCTTCTCCTTGTCACTTATCGCTGTGACCGCAAAAAGGTGTAAAGGTTAAGACGGTAAAGCTATAATTGTGCGATCATTTGGGTTGCACATTGAATACATCGCGCCCATCCACGGGCCTCGTGACCCCCCCTTCTTTTGCCAATTGATAGCCGCCTTCATGTCTGCGACCGCTCTCTTCATCTTTGCTCTCTCGCGCTCGAGGACGTCGATCTTCTCGCCCATCTCCGTCAGCGTCTTCT
>CAYSON010000501.1:0-2727 GCA_964432635.1 uncultured Desulfopila sp. | reverse complement strand
TATTCAGCGCCAAGTTTCGCTATCTTTATCTTCCCTCGCTCTTTTTGGCGATCTGCCTCCTCACTGCCTGGGCTTACAGCGAACAAGACACGGCCCGCAACCGCCAACATTTCAAACTCCACGCCGCCATCGTTGCCGACGATACCTGGGCCCTCAACCGTAACGGTGCCAAGGCCTATTTACAGCTCGCCGCCAGCTCCGAGAACTATCAGTTCCTTGGCATCTCCATTCCCGGAGATGCCTATTTCCTGAGGGTCTCCGGACCACCCCAGACACGCTCGAGAACGTCGACCACCTGAGCGGATTCTCGCGTCTCCTCCATTCCTCTGGACTGATCGGCGAGCGCCAGTTCATGGAGGAGATCCGTCACGACAGCACCATCATCGGCACCCTCTACGGACGCCAATATGTCCGGGTCATCTTTCCCTTGCTCAATATTCTTTCCGTTCTGCTCCTCGCCGCAGTGACGCTTGTGTTTACACTCTATCTGTTCCTCAACCGGCGCTATCTTGAGCAGCAAGTCGTCGAGCGCACCCGCAACCTCATGGAAAGCGAACGACGCTTTCACGATCTGGTCGATCTTTTGCCGGAAATGGTCCTTGAGACCGATCTTGACGGCACCATTCTTTATGGCAATCGTGCGGCGCGGGAGCAACTAAGGAGCGCCACTCCGCAAACGCAGTAACCTTTCACCGCCTTCATCATCGCGAGCGAGCGTTCCCAAGCCGTGGAACACTTCCGCATCTCGCTGCGCGATACCAACGCTGGCCTCAAGGAATTCCTGGCAATCGATCCGCAAGACCGCACCTTCCCCATTCTGCTCAGGGCGGCACCAATCCGCAAGGCGGCAGAGGTCATCGGAGCACGAATGATCGCCGTCGATATCACCGAACGCCATCGATTCGAGGAACAGCTGCTGCGTGACCAGAAGATGAAGGCCATCGGCCTGATGGCCGGCGGGGTGGCCCACGATCTCAACAACATCCTCTCCGGCATTATCAGCTACCCTGAGTTGCTGCTTCTCGACCTCGAAGACAACCATCGCATGCGCCGCCCTCTGGAGGCGATCCGTCGTGCCGGCCTCGATGCCGCCGACGTTGTTGCCGACCTCCTCACCGTGGCCAGGGGTATCGCCGCAACCAAAGAGGTGGTCAACGTCAACAGCCTTGTCACCGACTACCTCTCTTCCCCTGATTTCGAACATCTGCAACGCCGTTATCCGCTGATCATGGTCACCAAGACCCTGGCCGACGACCTGCGGTCCATCTGCTGTTCGCCTATCCATATCCGCAAGTGCCTGATGAATCTGGTCACCAACGGCATGGAGGCCATCCACGGCAAGGGCACCCTGTCCATCAGAACCGAGAATTACCAGCAGCACCTCGCCGGCGACCACAACCGGCTGGCAATTGATCAGGGAAGGTACGTGAAGATCTCCGTCGCCGATAGCGGCTCGGGCATTGCCCCCCATGAAATCGACCACATTTTCGAACCCTTCTACACCAAAAAAGTGATGGGTCGAAGCGGCACCGGTCTTGGCCTGGCGGTGGTATGGAACACTGTTCGGGATCACGGTGGCACCATCACCGTCAATAGCAGCCAGCAGGGAACGGTCTTCGACCTCTACCTGCCATCGGTTGATGAAAAAGTCGCCGCCGCCGGAGCGGTGGACTGGCGTGCCTTTATGGGCAAGGGCGAAACGGTACTGGTGATCGATGACGAACTGCGGCAGCGGGAGATCGCCGCGCAACTGCTGACCTCACTCAATTACCAGGTGGACACCGTTGCCTCGGGAGAAGAAGCGGTCATCTATCTGACGAACCGTAACGTCGACATGCTGGTTCTCGACATGATCATGAGCCCAGGACAGAACGGCCGAGTCACCTACGAACAGATCCTGCAAAGACACCCGGGGCAAAAAGCACTGGTCGCCAGCGGTTTCGCCGAAGACGATGACGTACGGGCCTGCTTGGACATGGGAGCAGGAGCCTATGTCGCCAAACCCTACACCTTGGAAAAAATCGGCATGGCTCTGTACAAAACTCTTTATGGCTGATAAAGTCCCACACACGTAAGGTCTGCTACGGTGTTTGCTCATCCGCCACCTCAACTGAGGGCACGATCATGTCGTCGCTTCAACATCTGTTGTTATCGGCTGCAGTGCTCCTGGCCCTGCTCACGCCATCCCGGGTAGTACAGGCTCAAGACAGTCTTGCCTGGATGGAGGCAGTGGCACCACCCTTCTTCATCCACGAAGGGCCGTTGAAAGGTCAAGGGTATGAAGACCTGCTCACTGAAATCCTCAAAGCCCACCTGCCCGAATACAAACACAGCCACATGCAGGCCAACATCACCCGTCACTACCAACAGTGGAAACAAGGCGAGAAGGTCTGCAGCGTCGGCATGTACAAGACCTCGGAACGCCTCGAATTTACTTATTATTCGATGCCCAGCGTCTTCACTCTGCCGCCGGTGCTGATCATCATGAAGGATCGTTTTCAGGATTTTGGGGGCAAAAAGACCGTCAACCTCGCGCAGTTACTCAAAGAGGGCAAATTTATCATCGGTCGCTCCCCCAATCGCTCCTACGGAGTCGAGTTCGATACAGCTCTCAAAGCCCATAGCACCGAGAAGAACACCTACAGCTATGAAAGCCCGGAGATAACCCTCAACCTGTTCAAGATGCTACAGGCAGGGCGCATCGAAACCCTGCCCGGATTACCGGAA
>CAYSON010000500.1:0-2730 GCA_964432635.1 uncultured Desulfopila sp. | reverse complement strand
AAAAAGAACATCCCCCGCTTCCATGACAAGGTTTCGAAAAACGCCTCACGAGCCTGCAGTTTGAGAAGATCGACCAGAACCTCGAACTTCAAAAACCCCTTGCGCACAATGATATCGCCCAGTCGACGACGCATCCCGTGCTGATTATGAATTTTCAGGCTCTGGCTGAGCTGGCTGGCATTGATCAAACCGGATTCAAGTAAAAGATCCCCGATGCGCTTGTGATTTCGACTCAAAGCGCCAAAAATCAAAATTCCCTTTTGAAAAAAGAAGCTTGCGTTGTTGTGATCGGCCACCACCCGCAGTTCCCCGGAGACGGTGGCATAGTCGAAAAACTGAAAGATATTGTTCAGCTCTATTGAGGCGATGTTGCCTTGTAGGGAGACACCGGTCTTATGACGCAAATCCAATTTCATATACAACGTTCGGTTTTTCTGGTCATGGTGTTTACAGCAGTTGCTGCATGAAAAACCATCCCTGCGCAACGGGGCGGAAAGAGCTTTGATAGGTTTTCGTTCATCAATTGGAAATAAGGTGAGTGTCTTTGTGGAGTGATCGCCACAAAGGTACCGACTGGTGTTTAAGGTGTGAGTAACCACCTGATAGCAATCGAAAAAACCAGCCCCAGTCTGCCTTGGCTGCATCCAGCAATAATAAACAAATAATTTTACTCCACTGCCACAGGAACAACAAGGACATTATCGAATTCCCCTTGGGGGTCGTGCGCATATTTTACCCATTTTTTGGAACCGCCCACAATGCTGTACGTCAATAACCCGAGATTCTTTTCAGCACCTCGTATCATTCGAGAAATACATCGAATAATTTCCAGAAGATCAGCATCGCCAATTCCTGTGCAAAAAGCCCGAGGGTATGCTATTAGTGAACCCAAGGTTTTTCGATAACCTTTCTCAAATTCGTGAGAGGGCGCGCCCATTCATGTCGCTCTCGCCGCTTTCACCCTCTTCTTAGATAGGACACCCAATATGAGTGCCGGCTTCACCCATCTGCACGTTCACACCCAATACAGCCTCCTCGACGGAGCCATCCGTATCCCCGACCTCCTTGAAAAATGTCGCGAATACGGAATGGAAAGCGTTGCCATAACCGATCACGGGGCCATGTTCGGGGCCCTTGAGTTCTATGCCAAGGCAAAAAAGGCGGGGATCAAGCCTATCGTCGGCTGTGAGCTCTATGTGGCACCCGGCGATATGCGCGAGAGAAAGGCAGTGGATGGCCAGATTGCTTACCATATCGTACTGTTGGCGATGAATCACCGCGGGTACCTCAACCTCATGAAGTTGGCCAGTATCGCCCAATTTGAGGGGTTTTACTACAAACCGAGGATCGATCTGGAGACCCTGCGCCGCTATCAGGACAACATCATCGCTCTGACTGCCTGCCTGCACGGCCAGGTGCCCTTTCTCATTGGCCGCGGCGATATGGATGGGGCCCGGCAAAAGGCTCGCGATCTTCAGGAAATCTTCGGAGACCGACTCTATTTTGAAATCCAGGAAAACGGCTTACTTGAGCAACAAAAGGTCAACCAAGGCCTGATCACGCTGAGCGGTGAACTGGGGGTTAAGCTGGTGGCCACCAATGACTGCCACTACCTCAACAAGGAAGAGGCTCACGCCCACGAATTACTGCTCTGTATCCAGACTGGTAAGACCATCAATGACCAGAACCGCTTCAAGTTCTCCACCGACGAGTTGTATTTCAAGTCTCCGGAGACTATGCGCAAGAACTTCTCCTATTGTCCCGAGGCTATAACCAACACCATCGAGGTCGCCGAGCGCTGCAACCTCGAGATCAATTTCGGTGACTACTACTTCCCCAACTTTCCGGTGCCCGAGGGTGAAACCCTTGACTCGATGTTTCACCGAGACTGCTGGACCGGGCTCAAAATACGCTTCAAAGAGATGAGCAAGGCGGGGAAGTTCAGCGCCGAGATCGAGAAAACCTACGGTGAACGGCTCAAAACCGAGATCGACGTCATCTGTGCCATGGGCTTTCCCGCCTATTTCCTGATCGTCGCCGACTTCATTAATTGGGCCAAGGACCGACAGATTCCTGTCGGTCCCGGTCGTGGCTCGGGCGCGGGCAGCCTCGCTGCCTATGCCATGCGCATCACCAACATCGATCCCATCCCCTACGGCCTGATATTCGAGCGGTTTCTCAACATCGAGCGCAAGTCGATGCCGGACTTCGACATCGATTTCTGTCAAGAGCGACGCGGCGAGGTCATCGACTACGTACGTCAGAAATACGGCGGCGCCGAGCATGTCGCCCAGATCGTCACCTATGGCTCAATGAAGGCCCGGGGCGTCATCCGCGATGTCGGTCGCGCCCTTGATATCCCCTTCGGAGAGGTCGACAAGGTTGCCAAACTGGTGCCGGAACAGCTAAAGATAACAATCAAAAAGGCCATGGAGGAGGAACCCAAACTCCAGGAGGCAGCCAACGACGACCCTCGTATTGCCGAGCTCTTGGCCATCTCCAAAACCTTGGAAGGGTTGGCGCGGCACACCTCTACCCACGCCGCCGGGGTGGTTGTCTCACCCGGACCGATGACCCAGTACTTGCCCACCTGTCGCGGTAGTAACGACGAGACCCTGACCCAGTACGACATGAAACACACCGAGATGACCGGGCTGATCAAGTTCGACTTTCTCGGCCTCAAGACCTTGACGGTGATCGACAAGGCGCTCAAGCTCATCAAAAAGGATA
>CAYSON010000499.1:0-2737 GCA_964432635.1 uncultured Desulfopila sp. | reverse complement strand
ACTTGCCGATTTCGATCCTTCGAGCATCTTTTCCGCTTTCCCCGGCCGCATCAGCGGCTTGTTCGAAGGTCGCGGCGTCTTGGGAGAAGATGGGGGAGAGGGCTATGTCAAGATCAGCGAGGTCTCCGGCAACCTGCGCGGCAATGAGCTTGCCGGCAGCGGCGAAATCGCTTTGGCCGGGGAAAGTTTGACCACCAGCGGGCTCTTCCTGCAAAGCGGGCCCTCGAAGCTGGTGGTGGAAGGACGGGCCGGCGAGGCCTTCGCCCTTGATGTTCGTTTTGATTCTCCCAATATAAGCAGCCTGGTGCCGGACAGCGCCGGCGAACTCCATCTGCGCGGACGCCTGCGGGGAACGATGGCGGCACCGCTGCTCGATGTCGATATGCACGGTGTGGATGTGGTCATCGGCGACCACCGCTTTGGTGCTCTCGAGGCCGCACTTTCTTCGCGGTTCGGGGAGAAAGAGATGCTCGGCGGTTCTCTCGCACTGCAATCGATCAAGGCGGCGGGAATCACCCTTGAACGCGCTCGCCTTGACACCGCTGGAACCTTTGACGAGCAGAGGATGAGTGTCCGGGCGGAGGGATCGTTCGGTGTGGTCGAGGGTCAAGCGGAACTGAGGCGCCAGGCCGGCTGGCTGGGTAGGATTCTTGACCTCAATCTTGCCTCCGATCGTTACGGTCACTGGCGCCAGCAGCGGCCCAGCGGTTTTACCGTCACCGATGAGGCAGCAAGCCTGGACGAGCTTTGTCTCGGCGAGGCGCAGGCCCTGCTCTGTCTGGGAGGATCATTACGATGGCAAGAGTCGCTCGCATGGCGGCTCAATGGGCGGATGTCCGGATTTGCCCTGAACCAGCTCAATAAGTGGCAACTGCTCGAGGCAACCATAAACGGCACGGTCACCGGGGAGCTCGCTGCCGCAGGGGTCGGCAATCGTTTAATCGAACTGCACAGCGGGTTGACGGTGCCCGAGCTACAGCTTGATCTCGGAATGGACGACGAGGAGCTCGCCGCTGGTCACTTCGAGGACGCTGCATTGACCCTGCAGTTGATCGAAGGAGAACTGCGCGGCCATCTCACTACCAAGATGGAGAATGGCGGTCGATTGACCCTCGCCGCTGCCCTCGACGGGACAGAGATCAGCCCGAGCTCGGTGAAGTCGCTGCCGCTCTCCGGCAAACTGGAGCTCTCCGCATTCAATCTGGCTCTGCTCTTGGCGCTTACCGGCTATGGGGTCGATCCGGTGGGCACAGCCAGCGGTGAGTTTCTCCTTGATGGCACCCTGGCACGACCGCAGCTGATCGGCGAGGCTCGCCTCGACCGGGGCGGGATCAACCTGCCATACCAGGGGATTTCCTTGGAAGGGATCATTCTCAAGATTGAGGCGGCCGAGGATGGAGCCCGTCTTAGCGGGCGCATGGTTTCCGGACCGGGCGAGGTGCGGGCCGACGGCACCTTGCGTTACGGTGAGCAGGGCATCGAGGGCGCGCTGCGCTTGTCGGGGAAAAATTTTCTGCTTGTCAACCTGCCGGAATGGTCGATTACCGTCGATCCAACAATTGATCTCACCTTTTCGCAAAGGAATGCACATATCAAGGGAGTGGTAAACATCCCCAATGCCTTGCTGACCCCGGAAGAAATGAAGGACTCGGTGGCCGAATCTCCTGACGTAATCCTGGTCGACAGCCGCGAACAGCGTAACGGCGGCGGGTGGCCGTTCTCCCTCGATCTTGACCTGCTCCTCGGCGAGGGCGTGCGTATCGATGGCTACGGCCTCAGTGGTCAACTGGGCGGCAGCCTGCGGGTGAAGACGGCGGCCGGGGATTTGCCCACCGCCCTGGGCGAACTCAACCTCATCGGCGGGACCTATACCATCTACGGACGCACCCTCGATATCGCTCGGGGGCGGATCCTTTTTACCGGTGGGCCCATCGACAATCCCGGCGTAGATGTTCGTGCCCAGCGTACCTTCAGCGACGAGGTGGCTAAGAATCGTGGCTACACCGTCGGGGTCGATATCAGCGGCCTCGCCCAGGATCTCAAGTTTCAGCTGTTTTCCGACCCCTACATGGACAAGACCGAGATTCTCTCACAGCTCATCGTCGGCCACTCCCTGGCCTTTTCCACCGCCGAGGAAAGCGGGCTGCTCGGCGAGGCGGCGGCGACTCTTGGCCTGACCGGGGGCAATGAGCTCTTTCAGGGCATCGGCTCCATCCTCCAGCTCGACGACATGCACCTTGAGGGCAGCAGCAATAAAGAAGATGTTTCCTTGGTGGTCGGCAAGCGTCTCACCAAGGATCTTTATATCGGCTATGACGTCAATATGTTCAGTCAGCTTGGGAGCTTCCGGGTGCGCTACAATCTTACCAACGGCTTTGCCGTCGAGACCAGCAGTTCGTCGCAATCGACCGGTGCCGACCTTCTCTACTCCTTCGAGAAATAGCCGGCCGGCATTCACATGGCTCGTTCGTACGAGCCGAGAATCTTGACGCGACTGAACCTGCCGAGTTCCTCGATGGCCTTCTTGACGCGTTGGTCTCCGTCACTGCCGGCCAGGCCGACAAAGAAATGGTAGCTGCCGAACTGTTCCTTAGTCGGTCGAGAGGTGATGGCCAAGAGGTTGATGTGCTGTCGGGAAAAGCAGGCAAGGATCTTCTCGAGTAATCCGGGATGATCTTCGTCGTTGAGGATAATCAATGACGTCTTGCAACCGGGAGAGGTGCAGCAGGGTGGTTCG
>CAYSON010000498.1:0-2749 GCA_964432635.1 uncultured Desulfopila sp. | reverse complement strand
CTCGGGGTTACTCAATGACCAAACTTTTTTGGTAAGTGACGAAAAAACCCTCAAAATCACCGTCATTGGTGTAGGTGAGGATGCTCAATACACTCCACCCCTTCTTGCCGTACTCCTCGTTGGAGGCGTTCAGGGCAGCGGTAGCTTTTTCAGGGTCTTCGTTCTTGATCAATATAGTCAGGGATTTCTGGTTCGAAGCCATCTCGGCTCTGGCCGCCAGGCTTTCCGGCAGCAGGGGGGCTGGTGCGGTGGAAGAGGCCGTCCAAGCTGGATGGGCGGAAGATAAGAGGAGAGAGACGGCACAACAGGCAATCGATAATCGCTTCATGGACCCTCCTTAAAAGATCGCTTGTCGAATGGGACGGAAATAAAGGGAGTCGTGATCTCGCATAATCGATCTCGCTGCGGGATCGACGATCTTCCCAAAAAATACGGCAAGAAGACGGCGGAACCCGGTGACCTGGAGGTGCCGCTGAAGGTCTCGAACCGCCTTGAATTATTAACAGGATATCAAAATTGCCGAGAATGTAAAGGCTGGTTGGGTTGGGAAGCAGGAATATTTCGAGGTTATGATACTGCAGTTTCCCATAACAATCTTCCTCACGTTTGCAGACCCAAGCAGGGTTATTCGTGCCTATATTGGCCTCTGGGTTTTGGCGTGGTGTATTGAGAAGCTTGGAACGACATCGGCTGAATTCGGTTTTGTCTAATTGTTTTGTAGATATTTTCTATTTGTTCAAAGTATGAGAGTCCGTTACTATGTGGCAAATGAACTTTTCATTTCAATGAGGTGCGGCATATTTTGATCATTGCGCTGCAATTTCCTCGAGCGAGTGACCATATCATTGAAAGGATATGCCATGGGCAAGCCACAGGTAAACCACGACCAAGAGTCATCGTCCTCCGACACCGAAGAGACGAGTAAGCCTGAAGAGAACAGACCACGCCTGCTGTTCATGACTTCCGTACCGTTTTTTCAGTGGCGAGGTTCATCGATCCGCATCGGTTTCAACGTGCAGGCCCTCGCCGAGTTAGGATACGAGGTTGATCTCCTCACCTTGCCGGTCGGTGCGACCAAGACTGTACCCGGGGTTACCGTTCATCGGGTGGCTAATCCATTTGGCGTCGGCAATATCCCCATCGGCCCTTCCCTCCACAAGCTGGTCTTTGATCTGCTCATATTGTTCAAGGCCTTGAGGATGGTAACGCGCAGATCCTATGCGGTGGTGCATGCAGTGGAGGAGGTGGGCATCCTCGGGCTGCTGGTTGGACGGTTGATTGGAGCGAAAGTCGTTTTCGAAAAACACTCCGACCCTTCCTCCCACCGGGATAAGCTACTAAAAAATTTAGTACTTTCTCTCTATCGTCGGGTGGAGGCCATAGCCATTCGCTACGCTGATGTGGTGATCGGCACAGGCGATGGCCTTGTCGAACAGGCCATGGCCATCGCCCCCCGTCAGCGAGTGCATCACATTTTCGATATCCCTTCGTCACTTGCCGAGTCCAATGCCGGACAGGTGCGGCGGATCAAGGGCAATCTGCGCTGGGGAGATGACGAGGTGCTCGCCTTGTATGTCGGCTCTTTTGCCGTCTATCAAGGGATTGACTTGATGTTTGAGAGCTTTCATCTTGCCGTGCAAGCACATCCACAACTGCGTCTGGTCATCGTTGGCGGGTCCCCTGAGCAAATTGCCGCCCGTAAGGAGTGGCTGAATGAGAAGGGTATTGCGGAGGCAGTGCGATTCGTTGGCTTGATCGATCCCGAGAAATTGCCTAACTATATTTCAGCCGCCGACTTCCTCTTGTCTCCGCGCAGTTCGGGTATCAATACCCCCCTCAAGCTGCTCGACTACCTGAAAGCAGGAAGAGCCATTTTGGCCACCGATAACGTCGCCAACCGCCGCATTATTGACGAACAGGTAGCGGTTCTGAAAATGGCCGAGACAAAGGATTTTGCCGAAGGAATGGTTGAGTTGGCAAGGGATGCCCGTCTTCGTCGTCGACTTGGCCGAGAAGGCCGAAAAATTGTTGATAAAGTATATAATTACAGGCAGTTCAAGGTATTGCTCAAGGGATGCTACGAGAAACTGGTGGCTCTTTCGCTCTGCCTCATGGAAGACTTGCCGTACCTGGCCATGGCTTGATCAGTGCGACACTCTCCTTGAGTATTTGTCTGTGGTAACGGGGGATTGTTGGTTGTGGTGTATATATCGTTGCAACAAATCGAATGGAGTTGAAATTAAAAGGAGTATAAAAAATCATGAATGTCTTATGGAAACGATGTGCGCCGATGTTATTGGTATTGATGGCTCTTTGCCTGATCGAGGGAGGCTTCACCGCCGATTATGCCGATGCCCGCTCGAAATCGGGTGGCAAATCCTTTAGCTCAAGCCCGAGCAAGGCTCCGGCGAGCACGCCGCCGAGTACCGCCCCGGCCGCCGGTGGCGGCTTCGGTAGGGGACTGATGGGCGGCCTGTTGGGAGGCGCCATCGGCGGCATGCTCTTTGGCTCGATGTTCGGGGCGGCCGGTTCCGGCATGGGAATTCTTCCTTTGCTGCTTCTTGCCGGCGGCGCTTTCTTCCTTTACCGGAAATTCGCCAAATCCCGTCAAGCGGCGGCGAGCAGCTCGGCCGCGCCCTATGCCCGGCAGCAAACTCAACCGTCCTCTCTTCTTGGGGGATTAGGGCAGGCCCAAGCGCCGCCAATGCCGGTCATCGGTGGCGGTTTACAGGAGGATGGGCTTGCCCAG
>CAYSON010000497.1:0-2755 GCA_964432635.1 uncultured Desulfopila sp. | reverse complement strand
GCCGTCGCAAATAACACAAGCGATATCAACCTCGGCACTGGGCTCGGTAAAGGGAAAGAACGAGGGGCGAAAGCGCAGGGCCAAATCCTTTCCGAACATCTTGCGGGTGAAGACGGTCAAGACCCCTTTGAGGTCGGCGAAGGAAACGTTCTTGTCGACGAGAAAACCTTCAACCTGATGGAACATCGGGGTATGGGTGATATCCGAGTCGCAGCGATAAACCTTGCCGGGAGCGATGACCCGCAGGGGCGGTTGCCGCGATTCCATGATCCGTGCCTGCATTGGCGAGGTATGGGTGCGCAGCAGCAGTGAGTCACTGATGTAAAAGGTGTCGTGCATATCCCGGGCGGGATGGTGCGCCGGGATATTGAGGGCCTCGAAATTGTAGTAGTCGAGCTCAACATCTGGCCCTTCGGCCACGGAAAACCCCATGCCCTCGAAGATGGCGCAGGTCTCCTCCATCACCTGGCTGATGGGATGCAGTCTGCCAGAGGATGGCCAGCGTCCCGGCAGCGACAGATCCGGGGTGGTACGACCGGCCTCGGATGTGGCGGCGGAGATGAGGACTTTTTTCTTCTCGAAGAGGGTCTCAATCTCGGCCTTTATGGAGTTGGCCAATTGACCAACCCTTGGTCGCTCTTCAGCGGTTACCGAGGTCAGCTGGCGCATGATGGTGCTGAAAGCACCCTTGCGCCCGAGGAAACGGACTCGGAACGCTTCCAGGTGGGCGGCATCGGTCAACTGCTCCAGGCCCTTTCTGGCCTCGGCCTCTAGGCTCCGTAACTCATTTTCCATGGCTGCTTTTTAACGGCTGGGCAAAGAAATAGCATGCCGGTTGTTGGTTGCGAAAACCAAAACCGGCATGCGGGTTATAGCTGAGTTGAGCAGCTTGTCTGCTCAAACGAAACTTATACCCTTGCGGTATAAAGCTGAGTTGAGCAGCTTGCCTGCTCATACGAAACTTATGCCCTTGCGGTATAAGACGGTGAAAAAATATGCTTGCTAGGCGTTGGCTTCCTTGGCGATCTGGACAACCTTGGCAAAGCTGCCGGCGTCGAGAATGGCCAGATTGGCGAGGACCTTGCGATCAAGCCTGACATTGGCCTTTTTCAAACCGCCCATCAATTGGCTGTAGCTGATGTCGTTCATATTGGCCCCGGCATTGATCCTGGTGATCCACAGCTGGCGGAAATCGCGCTTCTTCTGGCGACGATCCCGATAGGCGTAACTGAGGGCGCGGTCCACCGCTTCGGTGGCGGTTTTATAGAGGCGTGATTTGCCTCCTCGGTAGCCCTTGGCAAGTTTGAGAACCTTGTTTCTTCTTCTGCGGGCTTTGAAGCCCCTAGTCACGCGTGGCATGAGTAAACTCCTTTAGTATACCGCGAGGGCATAAGTATCGTTTGAGCAGACAAGCTGCTCAACTCAGCAATATCTATCGTACCCGGCCGGTTGTGTCCGGGGGCGTACGGCGGCTGCCTACAGGTCGGAAGGGACTGTTCCGGCTTGAGGAGGTCGCCAATTGATTATAAATAGGGAAGAATCTTGCGAATTCCCTTGAGGTTGGTGGCATCTACCAGAGTGCCCTGACGCAAGCCGCGCTTACGCTTTGTCGATTTCTTGGTCAGGATGTGGCTGGAAAAGGCCCTGGCCCGCTTGATCTGACCAGTTCCGGTGGCTTTGAAGCGCTTGGCGGCGCCTCGGTTGGATTTCATTTTCGGCATGATAAAACTCCTTTGACCCTCAATATCACAATCGCTCAGGCGATTGCTGGTAAAGAAAAAACGAGCTTAACGGGGCTCAGACGCTTGTTGTCGATTTTGGTCCGACGAACATCACCAATTGTCGACCTTCCATCTTCGGTTCCTGGAGAATCACCGCATCTTCTTTCAAGGATTCGGCGATCTTGTTCATCGACTCGAGACCGATGGTCTCGCAGTAAACGATTTCGCGGCCACGAAAGCGCATGGTCAACTTGACCTTGTTTTTCTCAGAGAGAAACTTTTTGATATTTTTGATCTTGAAATTGAGATCGTGGTCGTCGGTCTTGGGCCGAAACTTGATCTCCTTGGTTTCAATGACCGTCTGTTTCTTCTTCGCTTCCTGGGTTTTCTTCTTTTGCTCGTAACGGAACTTGTCGTAATTCATCACCCGGCAAACGGGTGGATCGGCGTTCTCCGAGACAACAACCAGATCAAGACCGGCGTCGAAAGCAATATTTCTTGCCTCGTCCGAGGTGACGACTCCCAGTTGATTGCCGTCGGCATCGATCAGGCGAACTTTAGGGAAGCGGATCGCTTCGTTGGTCAGCGATTGTGACTCACGTTGTACCGGTGCACTCCTGCCTTTCCTGTTAATAACTTTACCTCCTCGTTTTACGAGCTAAAAAAAGTCTCCCATCAAGCCGGAGTCGCGCTATGAGCTTTCCGGTGATGGATATGGTGATCCTGTGGCTAATAGCCGCGACCTTCCCGCACTTCCGCGGCGACCATATCAACGAAGGCCTGGCGGCTCATCGGCGGCAGATTGCTGCCATCGCGACGCCGCAGGGTGATGGTCTGGTCTTCTTTTTCTTTGTCGCCGACAATAAGCATATACGGGATTTTGGCAACTTGCGCTTCCCTGATTTTATAATTGAGCTTCTCGTTACGCAACTCCTTTTCGACGCGCATCCCGGCAAGACGTAATTGGCGATAGAGTTCTGCGCAATATTCGGCCTGGTCGTCGGTAATATTGAGGATGCGTGCCTGGACCGGGG
>CAYSON010000496.1:2482-2755 GCA_964432635.1 uncultured Desulfopila sp. | reverse complement strand
TCCACGCCAACCATGCCTCGACCTATCTTCCCCTGCAAGGCCGACTTCCCAGAGATCGACAGGTGCTCCTGAACACCGTGGCCATGGCGATGGAAGGAAGGTTGGCCCTGGTTCCGGAAGGGTTGAGGGCCTTATGAACACTCCGTTTTCGAAGAAAACCGATCTTCGCAACCTCACCCAGGAGCAGTTGACAAGCTTTGTCGTCGGGCTGGGGCAACCGGCCTTTCGTGCCAAGCAGATCATGGCCTGGCTGTATCGTCCGGGAATCGTAAG
>CAYSON010000496.1:0-2472 GCA_964432635.1 uncultured Desulfopila sp. | reverse complement strand
GGCCAAACAATTTCGGGAAATCCTCCAAGAACATGCCGAGATCTCCCGATTTGAGCGCACGCAAATTGAAAAGTCAGCAGACGGTTGCGTCAAGTTTGCCTTCACCCTTGACGACGGTTATGTCATCGAGGCGGTGCTGATCCCCGAGGCGGATCGCAATACCTTGTGCATCTCCTCGCAGGTTGGTTGCGCCATGGGTTGTGGTTTTTGTCTCACTGCCACCATGGGCTTCAAACGCAACCTCACCCCGGCGGAAATCGTCAATCAAATCTGCACGGTGCGAGACTACTTACTGGAGCAGCCGAAAAGCTCTCTGATTGGTCCGGATCGGGTCACCAACGTGGTCTATATGGGGATGGGGGAACCGCTCAACAATCTCGACAATGTTCTTGCCTCCCTGTCAATTGTCACCGAACAGAAAGGGCTTGATCTTACCTGTCGCCGTATCACCGTGTCCACCTGTGGCATCATCCCGAAATTGCTGGAGTTGGGAGGAAAGTCCCCTGTCAATCTGGCCATCTCTCTTCATGCCGTCGATGACGCCACGCGCAGTGCACTGATGCCGGTCAATAATCGCTACCCACTGGCGCAACTCCTCGAGGCCTGTCGCCGCTTCCCCATGCCCAAGCGCAAGCGTATCATGTTCGAGTACGTGCTTTTGCAGGGCGTTAACGACAGTGACCACGATGCCCGGGAGCTTGTGCGAATACTCAAGGGTATTCCCTGTAAAATCAATTTGCTTCCCTATAACCAGGCACCCGGCCTGCCCTCTGCGGAGCGTCTTCTCGCCTTCCAGAAAATCCTTCTCGACGCCCACTACACCGTCTTTATTCGAACGAGTCGAGGTGCGGACATTTCCGCAGCCTGCGGCCAATTGGCGGTTAAACCGATCACTTCTGCCTCGTGCCCCCCTGCCTAAGAAGTATCGGTTGCAGCGGCTAGAGCAGCAAGAGATTGCCGCAGCCGATAAGAAAGCCGAGCAGTGCCCCGAAGATATTGATGTATTTGAAATGCTCCTGCATTATCGAAAGGAGCAGGCCTTCGACTTTAAGGATATCAAGGGAATTGATCTTTTCGGTGACGATCTGTTTAATGTTGAGAGAGGCAACCAGTCCGGGAACTTCCCTGGCGAGCATGGCTGATGCAACTCTTTGCAGAGAGGCGACCACACCTTCTCTGACTCCCTGCGGCACGAGCTTTCCAGGTTTACCAATCCTTTTCTGCAACAGTGCCGCAGCAAAGGTGTCAACTAGGGTGTCGACCATTTCCAAGGCATGAGGGGAGCGAAGAGCGGCACACAACTCCCCTCTCACCTGTCGTTTTGCTTTGTCGAGGGCATCTTGACCAAGCAACAACTCCCCGGCCTGCTGCAGGCTGATGCCTCCTGCTTCAAGGCGGGTTTCGCAGCTGTTTTTCACCAGGGAAACAATCACCGGTGCCAGGTTGGCCCGGCGAGCCGTGGCGACCAGGCGGTGTGTCGCCCCGGTGCAAAGAGCTTCAACCTTCCTGGCTTCGCCATCGGCAAGGAAGTCTTGTATGGGGCGCTGCATCAACTCATTGTATTTACTAGCGAAAATATTGACGACTCTTGTCTGAACGTCCGGCGACGACGCCCAGGCGGTTATGTCGTCATTTTTCTCGACCAGGTAGGCGCGTATCTTTTGCTCGAGCTGTTCCTTGCGCAGAAAACCTCGGGCCATTTCTCCCATCGGCCCCATGGACAGGATAAAACTGTCCACAGCCTCCAAGGCACCGATAACAATCCGTTCGCGCACTTCGGGCTCGGCGGCCATCGCCGCCAAGCGCTCAAGTAACGCCGGGGTTTGTGCCAGGAAGGCGTCGCGCAGGGTTTCCTCCATGGCTCCTGGGAGAAGATCATGCAGTGTCCGCTGCTGTTGAAGGATTTCGTAAATCTGCTGGCGAACAAAATCCTCGGCCCAATCCTCAAGGTCACGACTATGGACGAGTCGGGCGAATAATTCTTCGATCAACCCGTAGACCAGTTCTCGTTGTGCTCCGGGCACCACCGTTTGCACCTCGCTGGAGAGAAACCTGTTGAGGCGCTGATCAAAGGTCTGTTCGGCGATGCGTTGGAAATCCTCGGATGCCAGATAGAAACGGATTTTTTCCTTGACTTGATAAATGACGGTTTTGCTGGCTATATCAAAATAGATTCGAAACTTTTCAGGAATAACGGTCTGGATGGTACCCAGGTCCCGCTGCATCAATTCTTCGATGTGCTCGCGTATGATCCCTTGAAGATGTATCTGAAAGGCTTGGTTCTGAAGCCCTTTGGCGATTTCATCACTGGTCAGAAGATGATCGCCGACCACCTCACCCATATTTTTTGCGAGATCAAGCCTTTTATTGGGAATGACCCCAGGGGTCATTGGCACGCGAACTCCGCAAATTTTCCAAGCACGCAAGGGACGAAAGAGCATCTTGATGGCAATGTGGTTGGTGAGATAGCCG
>CAYSON010000495.1:0-2760 GCA_964432635.1 uncultured Desulfopila sp. | reverse complement strand
TCGGGTTTGAGAGGGCGACGGTACTGATGATCTTCTCCCATGGTATCACAAATGAGTCGAGAAACAATGCGGCGGCGATAATTTATTCTGGAGAGATTTCCGGGTCTGCCTCGCCTGAGCTGATTTCCTCCAAGGTGGCGGAGAGAAGACGGCGGAAGCGCTCGCGATGGCGTTCTCCGCCCTCGCTTTTCTTGGCGATGGTCTTGAAGAAATCGTTACAGATCTTGAGGTTTGCGGCATTCCATCGGTCGGTGAAGTTTTGCCGGCGGACGAGGTCGGGAAGGGTGGAGGCCTCGCGGTAATCCCTCCGTCCATGGGCCCAGTTGATGGTGTGACGATAAAAGAGCAGCGAGCGATTGAGCAGGACAAAGAGCAGATCGATGGCTTTGGCCGGTCCGACGTGGAGCTCTTCGCCGCCCAAGGGTATTCCCAGGACCTCGGCCTTGGCGGAGAAGGATTCGCCGCCGAACAGCGCCCCCAGAGCCCCGGCGACGGTGCCGGCCACGGTGAAGATGCCAAGCCCGTGGCCGAAGGTGGCCATCTCCAGACCGACGCCAATGGCGGCGCCGCCCAGGCCACCGGCGATGATTACCTGTTTCTTGGTGAGGCCGAGCAGCTGCCAGGCGCGCTGATCGAAAAGATCGGCATGCACCAGGGAGTGGGGCGGCAGCTGGTAGTTGAAGATATTGTGCTTGAACAGAAGGCGAATGCGCTGATGGGCCAGGCCCTCTTTGGCCACCAGGGTGTCGGCGTAGTTGCGGAAGAGGCCCTCGCGCTTGGCCCGGGCCTCATCCTCGCCGGAAACGGCGACCGTGAGTTGCAGACCGAGGCAGTCGAGGAGCATCGCGGTGATGATGTCGGCTGTCGCTTCGTTACGCGCCGCCCAGTCGCGTTTGAAGGCAGAGACCACCTGCGACAGCGGCTGCTGCCAATCCTGATCGATCGATTTCAGTGCCTCAAGCAGAGCCAAGCGCTCGGCATAGGTGGCGCGGTGGGCATTGAATGTGCGGTTGCTGTTAAAATTTTTGCGGAATTCGTTTTTCCACTCGGCAAGGTGTGTCTCGTTTCCGTCCTTGCAGTTGATCACCGCCATGCGCGGCTTGCCGGTGAGACGAAGAATCTCCATCTCGGCCCGGTCGACATTGCGCATTGGCCGCGAGCCATCGACCACGTAAATGATGCCGGCGCCGCGCTGTACCGGTGCCAGCAGTTCCCGGTCGTCGTGCAGTTCCGGGAGGGTGGCGGCATAGTCGCGGAATTCCTTGAGGGCGTCGCCGCCCTCCTTGAGCCGCTTCTTGAGCTCCACCAATACCCGGCCGGGGTTCTGAAAGCCTGGGGTGTCGGTGAAGCGCAATACCTCGCGACCGTCGACGATCACCGGAAAGGTGCGGCAGGCGGTGGTCTCACCGGGAATGGGACTGACCCGCACCGAGTCGTCCTCGGCCAGGGTGGAAAGCACCGATGACTTGCCTTCGTTGGGGTGGCCGAGTATGGCGAATTCGGGGATCATCTCTTTGCTCAGGGAAGAAGGGGAAAGACATGAAGGTAGGGATCCTTGGCAGGGCTGGTCTTCTTTCGCCAGAGGAGCAGATCCCTATCCGCCAGGGGGCTAAAACCGGAGCGCATCGGGCGCCCCACCAGCGCCAGGTGAATCATCGTCTTCTCCGGAAGGACTTCCCGCAACTCCTTGAGGTAGGTGAGAAAGGCCACCAGGGGTGGCATCCAACCCTCCATGAGGATGAGTAAGCCCTCGTCGGGCTGGCGGATCTCTTCGGCCAGCAGGGCTTTTATCTCCTCGTCCTCGTTATAGCCGGTGAGGAATTTGTGCACGCTTTTCACGGCAAAGCCACGTTCGGAGAGGAGGGGTTCGAGTTTGTCGCCGGGGCAGAGGCCGAAGATATCGTCCGGCACCAGCACCACCTGGGCGAGAAGATGGCCAGGGGGCTCTGACGCTGTCTGCGGATCGGCGGTGGACGGTTCGACCCCTGTCAGGTCTTGCTCCGCATCCGCCTGGGACGAGAACAGCGGCGTCTTCATCCTTCTGATGGTGGTGCGGCAGGCCGCGGTATCGAATGCAACGCGGGAGATGGCCCACTCTTCAAGCAAGCGGCCACAGACAGCAAAGGCAAGGCGCGGCAGCAGGCCATAGACGAGCAGGCAAAACACCAGAAAGGGCCACCAGGAGACGAGATCTCCGGTGGCCAGGTGGGCGATGCCGTCCTTGAGGATGATGCGACTGCCTTCGATCTCGGCCAGGCTGGGATAACCGCCGTTGCTTGAAAACAGCCAGGACCACGGAGTAGACGCCAGCGCTACCCCCCGGTAGAGGGCGTCGGCGCCGATTCTCAGGGTCGACTGCCAGCCGAAGGCGAGATCGCTGATTGCCACCTTGGTCAGGGTGGCGGCAAGCAGGCCGAGGTTGCAAAAGATGGCGAAGCGCTGCAACACAGAGAACAGCGGCCAATAGAAGAGGGCGCCGTAGGGCGTGCCCTGGTTGCGAAAGGTGTCGATGGCCAGGGTCCAGGCGGTGGTGGCGTGGCCAGGTCGATTTCCCGGAACAGATCCCTGTATCCAGGCCAGCAGCCGCCCGAATCCGACACGCAGGGGAAGGGTGTACAGTGACGGCAACACCGCCTTGGGGAACAGCAATCGCAGCGAACAACCGGCCAGGGCGAGCAGGGCCAGGAGCAGCTGTGCACCGATAAAGACCAGCAGGAAATGAAAGACGTTGACCGGGGTCTCGCCGCTGTAGGTGAAAAA
>CAYSON010000494.1:0-2762 GCA_964432635.1 uncultured Desulfopila sp. | reverse complement strand
ACCGCAAGGGCATAAGTTTCGTTTGAGCAGACAAGCTGCTCAACTCAGCTTTATTCCAGCCGTGTCCGGTTGAGGCGTACCGCCCCGTAGAGATTGGTGAAAAAGTCGACGGTTTCCTCGGCGGGCAGAACAAACTGGACACCGATCCGGCGTCCGCTCACCGAGCGCACCTTGACCTTCTCCTCCATCTTGAAGTTTTTACCAATGCCGCAGCTGACGAGCAGCAGGTCGTCGACCCTGTAGCTGCCTGGACTCTCCAGCATCAGGCCTCCCGGGCTCATGTCGACAATCCGCCCCTGGCCGTTCCGCAGCCTGGAGGCATTGTATATCTGCGCTTTGATGGCGCCTTCGACCACATCGTTATGGGGAATGCGGGTATGTTTACGCCGCGCTTCCCCATCCATCTCGAACTCGTCGACTTCTAACGCCTCTTCAAGTTTAACAAACTCGATGTTTTTCTTGCTTAAGTGCTGCTTGTCGAAATCGACAATATGCTCGCGCAGCCAGTTCTCAAGGAAGTCGGAGATGTTCTCCACATCTCTGGTGTGGTTGTTGCGGTAGTCATGAATGACCGAGTTGAGTATCTTCAGCAGCCGATAGTGTTCGAGGCAGTGGTCGCTGAAATGGGGATGGCGAGCAAGATACTCCTCTTCTCTCTGGAAGTGTGCCACGGTGTAGTCGCGCAGCACGCTGAAGATGGTATCGACCAGATTCTTTGCCACCTTGGTATGAATGGCGTATTTGAGATCCTTGATGAGATCGAACAGTACTTTGTGCTGATTGTTGATAACCTCGGAGCCGACATTGAGCCGTTCGTCCCAGTGAATTATATCTTGCATACCACCTCTCCCAGTAGACATTGCCGTAAAACAGCACCCCTTACTTCATGGCAGGTTTTTCCGCAGGTGTCAACAAGCTCCTTGTCGGCAATTGTATGGTAGCAAGGAGCAGACCGGCCACCACCAGGCCGCAACCGAGCCATTGACGGGCACTGAGCACCTCGCCAAGGACGAGGTTGGCGGTGATTAGCCCAGCCACCGGCACCAACAACGAAAGGGGGGCAACCTGGTTGGCCGGATACTTGCTGAGCAGCCTGCTCCAGGCCCCGTAGCCGAAGAGTGTGGCGCCAAAAGCCAGGTAGGCAACAGCGAGCAGAGACGTCGGGGTGAGATGGGTCAGGGACTCGGTGACCCGCTGCGGTCCATCAAGAGCCAGGGAACAGAGGAACAACGGCAGCGGCGGCACCAGCGACGACCACACCACCAGGCTGAGGATATCGAGTCTGGCGCCGCGGGCCGTTGCCGCCACCCCCGCCTTGCGCACGACGATATTCGACATGCCCCAGAATGAGGCGGCGGCCAGGGTCAAGAGCAAGGCTACCACGGGAATGGCGCCGCTCCCGCCACTGCCGCCTCCAACCACATAGAGCCCGGCCCCAGCCACCAGCAATCCCAGCAACTGGCGGACAGCCACCGTCTCCCTCAACAAGACCACGGCAAACAGCAGGGTGAAAAAGGCCTGGGCCTGCAGGACCACCGAGGCCACTCCCGCCGGCATGCCGAGATGCATGGCGGAAAAGAGACAGCCAAACTGCCCGACTCCAACGAAGAGCCCGTAGCTGAACCAGTGGACAAAGGGGATGCGCGGCGGCTTAATGAAGAAAATCGCCGGAAAAAGTGCAAAGACAAAGCGCAGGGAGGCGAGCAACAGGGGAGGCACCCCGTCGAGGCCGATGCGAATGACGGTGAAGTTGGCACCCCAAACGAGTACCACCAAGAGAGCCAGAAAAAGATCGCGGAGCGTCATAACCAAGGGTCAAGAAATACATCTCCACGGCACACCGATCAGGGCCGCCGCGCCGATGAAAGAAGTTGAGCTTATGCCGGTGCGGGAAATCGGCTCGATCGTCGATAGGCATGGCAGCAGCGCACAGCAATGGTCGGCGAAGTTCTGTTGTTGCACAGCAGCTCAGACTTTTGCTCAATCATTGCAAATTCCTTTGTTGATGATCTCTTCTTGGCCGACTCAATTCGCTTGCGCTGGAAAGACCGTTTCGACAATCCGCACCTCTTCGCAGCCGCCCACCCTAGCATAGCGAAAAGCGTCGCACAACCGATTTCGTCTCAATTCCATAAGGTTTTCAAGTACTCCAAGGTAGCGCGGGTAGTCCTCGTTGCCGAATCCGACACCACTACTTGAATTCCCTCACCCGCCCCGCTATAGTCGAGCGTAGCAATGGGTTGAACCATCACGGCGAGGGGGAGGCAGGAAAAACGAACCTGATCCGCCGGAACACGTCACCTATCTAACTGATATAATATATTTTATATCATTCAAGAAAAACCAAACTGTCCTATGACCACCCTCATCTTTCTCGGCGGCGACCTCGGCACCCCCCATTCGCTGCCGCACTATCTTCATAGCGCCAAAACCATCATCGCCGTCGACCACGGCGCCGACCACTGCCATCAGCTCGGCCTGACACCCCATCTGCTCCTTGGCGACCTCGACTCGATATCGCCCGCCACGCTCGCACATTACCAGGCGCTCGGGGTCGAGATCGAGCGTCATCCCCGGCGCAAGGACGCCACCGATCTGGAGCTGGCCCTTGACCGCGTTGCCGGCGAACGCCATCAAGGTGTTTTGCTTCTTGCTGCCCTTGGCGGTCGTTGGGACATGAGCCTCGGCAACGTTCTCACCGCCGCCGCTCCAGCGTTTCGCCACTTGCGTCTTGCCTTGATCTGCACTGACTGCACCCTGCA
>CAYSON010000493.1:0-2772 GCA_964432635.1 uncultured Desulfopila sp. | reverse complement strand
CCACAAGGGCATAAGTTTCGTTTGAGCAGACAAGCTGCTCAACTCAGCTTTAACCTCTATCTCCCGTGACCTATGAAGTATCTTTATACCATCCTGGCCATCATCGGCGGCGCCACCGTCATCACCCTGCTGCTGCTCCTGCCGGAAAAGAAGGTAGACCCGGGGGAGATCGCCATGTCCATCAACGGCCGCCTTATCGGCAAGGAGATGGTCGCCAGCGAAGGCAAGAAACACGGCTATCACAGCGACGAGCAGGCCGAAATCCTCGACAACATCATCACCAGGGAACTGCTCATCCAGGAAGCGGAGCGGCGCGAGATCCACAAGGAGGAGAGCTTCCGGCAATCGCTCAAGAGCTATTACGAGAACTCTCTGGTCAAGACCCTGCTCGATCGCCAGAACGAGACCCTGCAGGTCACGGTGAGTGACGCCGAGATCAACGGCTACATCAGTTACCTCGGCAAAGTGGTGACCTTCAGCCGCCTCGAAAAGATCCCCGACTCGGCCGCCGAAGCCGAGAAGGTTGGCGGTGTCAGCAACACCGCCCTGTTCTCCGAACTCGCCACGCCGGTGCGGCTGCTCCTGGCCTCGCTGACGCCGTCGCAATTCGCGGTCAAATACGACACCGGCAGCGAGGCCTATGCCCTGCGCCTCGACAGCGTCCAGGACGGCCCGGAAAAGATGGCCAAGCCGGTCGAGCGCGAACGGGTGCGGGAGATGCTCGTCGGCCACAAGAAGGAGCAGCAGATGAATCGCTGGCTCGTCGACCTTCGTAAAAACGCCACCATCACCATCCACAACGACAACAGGTAACCATGGCGCAACTATTCAAACGACGTAATATTTTCATCAAGAAGGACTTCCAGGGAAAGCTGATTCTCGCCTCCTTTCTCCTTGTCACCGGCGGCTGCCTGTTTTTCATTGTGCTCTTCGCGCTGTTCTCCGCCGATACCCTCACCCTCTCCTACAGCAACCATGACCTGCAACTTGGGCAAACCCCGGTGATTCTGCTGAAAAAGGCCCTGGCCGCCCACTGGCTGTTCATCGTCATCGGCTCGATCTTCCTGGTGGTGGCAGTGATGCTGCTCACCCACCGTATCGCCGGACCCATGTTTCGCTTTGAAAAGGCCCTCGACAGCATGCTGCAAGGCCGGCTCGACGACACCATTTACCTGCGCAGCAAGGACGAGGGTAAGGACCTGGCGCGAAAATTCAACAGCTTTAACGAGCAGTTATCAACAGCGATAAAATCCTTGCAGGCCAACAGCGAGGCCATCTCCGCCTTGATCGATGAGGCGCACAATAAGAGTCAGGCACTCGAAGGCGATCAACAGCTGGAACTGCAGTCGCTGCTGTGGAGCCTGGAAGAAAAGAACAAAAAGAACCAGGCAATCTGCGCGTCGTATACCCTCAAGGATGCATAGCATACGCCGCGTTATCATCCTCTGCTGCCTGTTGCTGCTCCCCGGCAGCGTTTACGCCGCGGAGATCAAGAGCAGGTACGTCACCGTGCAATTCGCCAGCCGCGAACTGCTCGGCGAGTTCAACGAGGAACTTGAACTGGGGCGGAAACTGGACAGCTACGCGCGGAAAAAGCCGGTGGTCACGGTGGAAGACGAGGTGCTGGCCAAGGTCGACACGGTGGTGGAAAGGGCCGAGGCCATCCTCGAGATGTTCCCCGACAAACTGCATGTCCGTATTGTGCTGCTGGCCGACAAGGCCGAGGTGGCGCGGGTCTTTCTGCAGAAGTATAGCAAGAAGGTCGACTATCTCGCCTTTTTTTCGCTCTCCGAGGACACCATCTACCTCTCCGTCGACGATGTCAACCTTGAGGTCCTTGCCCACGAGATGGCCCATGCCATCGTCGACCGCTATTTCGATGTACGCCCCCCCTACAACATCCACGAACTGATGGCGCAATTCGTCGAAAAGCGTATCAACGACTGAGTGGTTCAGGGAGCACCGACTTCACCTCGCCCCCGCTATTTCCCACCCTTTTCAAGACGGATGAGCTTCTTGCGCACCCCCTCGTTGAGGGGTTCGAGCAGCAGGACCTGCTGATACTCCTCCTTGGCTCGATAGACGATGCCCTCGGCCAGATAATGGTCGCCGAGCCACTCATGAAAGCGCGGGTAGGTGGGGATTTTGTCAAGACCGAGACGAAGGATCTCCAATGCCTTGTCGTTGTCCTTTTGCTTGCGATAGTGGTGAAAGAGCGTGGAGAACCATTGCGGGTCGATTTTTTCTTCCTGGTCGAGAAAGTCGAGGGCACGGCTCCAGTAGTAAACAGCTTCCTCAACTTCCCCGCTCTTCTCATGATAGGTGCCGACCTTTACCCAGCTCGCCACCCGCTGCGGCAGTACCACCGCCATTTCCTCGCCGGTGAAGTGGAAGCTGCGCAGCAGCGGCAATACCACTCCGAGCATCTTGTCGTTCTCGATCAGCGCCCGCTGCAACACCCCTATGGCACTCTGCCGCTTATCGCGTGACAACAGCCACTCCACTCGAGCAAGCAGCAACAGCTCACGCTTGACCGTACGCTCAGCTCCCTTCTCGATCAACACTTCGGCCTCGGCGCGACGTTCCGGCGGTAGCAACAGACCGATACGCTGCAGGATGGCGCCGTCCAGGGGATCCTTGACGCCGGCCAGGACAAAGGAGGCCAGGGCCTGTTCCGGCTGGTTAAGATAACGCTGCACCTCGCCGAGCAGATAAGGATAAAGGCCCTCGTAAGGATCAAACTTGGCCGCCTGTTCCAGGCCGGCGGCGACT